>JANTGA010000057.1 GCA_024763175.1 Sulfurovum sp. | reverse complement strand
ATTGGTGAATTATTGGGTGTTTTTAGTGGGATAAATCCCACTTTTTAAGACTTGGTTAAGAATGTTCTTTCACGGTCTCTCTGCGTGGGAGTCTATAAATCCAATGGAGAACTACTATTGACTCTCTGTTGAGGAGAGTGACACAGAGATGACCAATCCATTTAAAGATGTTGAAGATTCGGTTGCTTTTGCAAAAAAACTACGAGAGGATTCCTATAGATTTTAAGAATCAATGATGAGATTATGAAGTTGGCTACTACATTGGTCAAAGAGTACAATTTGTCACATAATATGAAAATGATGGATGCTATTATTGCTTCTACTGCTTTTCTCCCGACCAGAGCCACTTTCCAATATCCCCTGATAGTGCAAATGCAAACATATATTATGATACAATCCATTTCATTTTATCTTATCGGGAGTCTTTCGTGATCAAAGCTTTGACCCTTGTTGCTATCGTGTGTTTTTCGACACTTGCAGTGAATGCAGCACCGCCCAATCCTCATACCTTCGTACCCAACCGGGGAATAAAACCCAGTAAAATCATGGCAGCCAATATGAAATCAAACATCAGCAACGGCGTACGCAATGTCATCTATATCTGGAATCGCACCTACGCCAATCCCACCGGGCAGATCTCGGATCTTCTGGTCGTATTTAAGTACCTGAGCAATGCACCGGCGCTCCCTAGGCAGATGCTTCTAAATAAGGAGTTTGAACTCTATCGAGTACTCGATACCAAAAAAATGCTCAAAGCACTCGATCGCTTCCAGGAGGATGTCAATCTCGCCTATCGTGCGCTTTTTGAATATTCGAACCTCATCATAGGGAGCAAGCAGGGGAGTATGGATGATGCGTATGAGACACTGCTCAAAGAGATGAACCGTATGGTCAAGAGCTACAATAGCCTCGCCAAAGTGGCAAATACAGAGTACAAACAGAAAGTCATGCCTTATTATGCATTGGACTACAAAAAAGAGAGGAAAAAAACATGGAAGATGTGGTAGGCTGGCTGAAACAAAATGCTAATCTCAAAGTGATAGACGAACCTCTGGATGTGGAGCTGGAGATCCCGCATATCGCGTATATCGAAGTCAAAAAGGCAGATTCGCGACCTCTGCTTTTTACCCATCCCATCAACAAAGCCAAGGGGATCACCTATGATATCCCGGTGCTGATGAATATCTTTGCCAGCAGAGAAGTGACGGAAAAGATCTTCGGCCGTCATCCCGATGAGGTAGCCGAAGGGATAGATGGGCTGCTCAAACTCAAGCCACCCAAAGGATGGAGAGCCAAACTGGCGATGCTCCCCAGACTCTTCTCGCTGAAAAATGTCTTTCCCAAGCGTCTGAAGTTTAGAGGAGAGTGCCAGGAAGTGATCATCCCCAAGGGGGAAGTCGATCTCGATACGCTGCCGATCCTGAAGACGTGGAGTGAAGATGGCGGACCCTTCATCACGATGGGCCAAGTCTACACGCAGAGTCTCGACGGCGGGATGCAAAACCTCGGAATGTATCGCCTCCAGCAGTATGACAAACATCGACTGGGGATGCACTGGCAGATACACAAGGATGCTTCGCACTTCTTTGATCAGTACCAGCAAGCCGGCAAAAAGATGCCGGTCACTGTCGCTATCGGCGGAGATCCTCTCTATATCTGGTGCGGGCAGGCACCGATGCCGCATGGAATGTTCGAGATGCTGCTTTATGGCTTTGTCCGCAACCAAAATGCCGAGCTGGTCAAATCGATCACCAACGATATCCATATCCCCCGTGATGTCGATATCGTGATCGAAGGATTTGTTGACCCTGAACTGAGTGAGATCGAAGGACCCTTTGGTGATCATACCGGTTACTATACCCTCAGAGAGCCTTTCCCCGTGATGGAAGTCGAAACGATCACGATGAAGAAAAAGCCGGTCTTTCAGGCGACAGTCGTAGGCAAGCCGCCGTTGGAAGATAAATATATGGGTTGGGCGACGGAGCGGATCTTTTTGCCGATGCTCAAGCCGATGGCACCCGATCTCATCGACTACAATATGCCCGAAAACGGCGTCTTTCACAATCTAATACTGGCAAAAATGAAAACCCTCTACAAGGGGCATGCGCAGCAGTTTATGCACGCTTTCTGGGGCGTAGGGCAGATGAGTTTCGTCAAACACGCGATCTTTGTCGGTGAAAAAGCACCTGAGCTGGAGGATTTCGAAGCCTTGACGGAGCATATCCTCAACCGACTGGACCGCAGTAAAATACTGATCACACAAGGGATCGTCGATCAACTCGATCACGCTTCGCCTAAGCAGTTGATAGGGGGAAAACTGGGGATCGATGCGACAGGCGAGGAGGTCGAGGAGGGCGTCACTTCGCCGCTGAGTGATGAGGTACTTCTCTCCAAAATGCAGGCGATCGACAGCAGCATCCTCGAGCTCAAACAGTATTTTGTTTCCAGTAAAAATCCTCTCTGTGTTATCACCGTCAACAAAACCAAGCCCATCTTTTCTGATATCGAAAAGATCGCCCATCTCGAAGCGTATATCAAAGTGCTGATCATTGTAGATAAAGCCAATAACGATATCGATAATCACTATATGCTGATCTGGCGTGTCGTCAACAATATCGATGCACAGAGAGATATCCTGCTGGCGCCTTTCATCATAGTCGATGCGACCAACAAGGGGGAGATCGATGGCTATGATCGAGAGTGGCCGGGGGATACACTCTGTGATGAAGACGTTTTGAAAGGATTGAAGGAGAAAGGATTGATCGATATCGATGAAGCGTTCATTAAAAAATTCGGCCTATTATCTTTTAACTGAAAAACAATGGTTGATTTTAAAGAGTTCTTCGCTATTATTAATTGCTAATAAAAATTATCGTTAAGGAATAGAAATGATCGTAACCAATAAAGCTCCAGACTTTACTGCAACTGCCGTACTCGGCAACAACCAAATCGTTGAGGATTTTAACCTCTATGAAAACCTCGGAGAAAAGGGCGCTGTCCTTTTCTTCTATCCGCTTGACTTTACTTTCGTCTGCCCATCAGAGTTGATCGCTTTTGATCACAGACTTCAAGAGTTTCATGACAGAGGGATCAACGTCATCGGTTGTTCTGTCGATTCTCAGTTTTCTCACTTTGCCTGGAAAGAGACACCGGTAGAGAAGGGTGGTATCGGCCAAGTGAAGTATCCATTGGTTGCTGACCTTACCAAGCAGATCTCAAGAGACTATGACGTGCTTTTGGGCGACTCTGTTGCATTGAGAGGCTCTTTCCTGATCGATGCTGACGGTACTGTCAGACATGCCGTCGTCAATGACCTCCCATTGGGTAGAAATATTGATGAGATGATCAGAATGATCGATGCGATGATCTTCACCAATGAGCATGGCGAAGTTTGTCCTGCCGGCTGGCAAAAAGGTGACGAAGGAATGAAAGCTGACACAGAAGGTGTGGCTGACTACCTCGCAAAACACGCTGAAGAGCTGTAGTGACAAGGGGGAGCTTGCTCCCTCTTTACTTTCAAATCAATTCTCAAGCAGTATGAATACTTTTTGAGACTTGATTTTTTGGGTTCCGGAAGTTATGACCGATGGATAATCGTGTGTCAAAAAGGATAAAAATGAGTAAATATCACACAGTATTGAATCAATCGGGCTTGAAAGCGACCAATCAGAGACTGGGCATACTCGAAGTCCTGCGGGAGAGAGGGCACAGTGCGATCGATGATATTTATCAGCGTGTCAAAAAGCATCATCCCACCATCTCTCTGGCAACTGTTTATAAAAATATAGAAGTGATGGTCGAGAGAGGTGTCCTGCTCGAAGTGCCTATCGCAGGCCGAAAGTCACAATATGAGATCAAAAAAAGAGATCACATCCATCTGATCTGCCTGGAGTGCGGCAGTGTCATGGATGAGATGATAGAGGCGATACCCCAAGAGCGATTGGCCCAGGTCGCACAGAGAGATGATTTTTTACTCAGCAGTTCACAGATCAATCTCTATGGCATCTGCCATAACTGCCAGGCGTCTATTTGAAAAGTGCCGATCCGACTCGGATAAGATTCGAGCCGCAGGAGATCGCCAATTCATAATCCCCGCTCATTCCCATCGAGCAGAGAGTCGCTCCATCTTTCTGGAGTGATTCATAGAGTCGGTGGGTTGTCTCAAAGCTCTCTTTTACAATGGATTGCTCATCCGTATGGGCACCGATGCTCATCACCCCTTTGAGATTGATCTGCTCGCAGCGCTCTAGTATCTCTTGATATACATCGATCGCCTCTTCGCTTGAAACGCCCGATTTGCTTGCTTCGCACGCACTGTTGATCTGCAGGAGACAGTTCATCGAACGCTCTTTTGCTCTGAGCCGTTCATTCAGTGCCAGTGCGAGATCCAGCGAATCGATCGACTGCATCAGAAAGGGACGGGTATCGATCAGTTTGTTGATCTTGTTTTTTTGCAGCGTCCCGATGAAATGCCACTCCAGCGGCAGCGCTTCGAGTGCTTTGCTGCGCGCTTCGAGCTGCTGCACCTGGTTTTCGCCAAAGGCGCGCTGTCCCAGCGTGTAGAGTGTTTCGATATTTTCAAGATCGGTATATTTTCCTACAGTGACCAGCTTGACGATGTGGTGTTCGCTGACGGCGATGCGTGCTTTTTCAACATTCCAAATCACTTCATCCAAATTTTTTCTCAATTGTTCTTTGTCTATTTTCATCTATTGCCCCATTAATCTATTGATATCGTTGTAGACTCCAAGGAACATCAGCCCCAGGAGAATCGCCCATCCGCCCACTGTCAAACGGTATAAAACCTCCTCGCTGGGAGCCTTTCCCCGGATGATCTCGTAGAGGTTAAACATAATATGTCCGCCATCCAGTGCAGGAATGGGAAGCAGGTTGAGGACACCGAGGTTGACAGAGATCAGTGCCGTGAAAAAGAGCAGCGCCACGAGACCTGCATGAGTCGCTTGTGCTGTGATATCTACGATCGTGATCACACCGCCCACCTTGTCTGCACCGACTGCTCCGGTGAGGAGTTTTTGTACACTCTTGAAGATCAGCGCACTGGCTTTTTTGGTCTCATCCCAGGCATAGCCGATACCATCAAACAAACCATATGTGATGGTTGTCTGTGTGCCGGAGGGGGAGATACCGATGATTTTGCGCTGGATCGGTTCTTCGAACATATTTTTGTCTTCGATCACTTCGGGCTCGATGGTCAAATCGATTCTTTCATTGTCGCGCTTGACGAGGACATGGATAGACGTGCCGTTGCTGCTGTTGATCAGCTTGCCGATATCTTCCCAGTACTTTACCGGCGTGAGATTGATTGCCAGGATGGTGTCGCCTTTTTGCATTCCTGACTGAAGTGCAGGGGTATTTTCGCCCACGACACCTACTGTGGGGAGTAGTTTGGGAATGCCTATATTGGCAATGGCGAGATAGAGAAAAAAGGCAAACAAAAAATTGGCAAAAGGGCCGGCCAGGAGGATGACGATCCTCTGCCACGGCTTCTTGGCGGTGTAGGAGTCGGCATCGTAGCTGACTTTGGTCGGGTCGCTATCATCCTGACCCTTCATCTTGACGTAGCCGCCCAGGGGGATGGCCGAGAGACTCCATTCTGTTTTTCCGATCATTTTTGTGAAGAGCTTTTTGCCAAAACCGATACTGAATACATCGACCTGCACACCAAAAAAACGTGCAGCCGTAAAGTGTCCCAATTCATGGAAAAAAATCAGAAACGATAAAACTAATAGTGAAACGAGAATACCCATATTTCCTCTTTGTTTAGATAATAATCGAATTATAGCGTAGTTTGAAGCACTTGACCTGACTCAAAATAGATTGACCTTAATTATGATATGATAATCTATCGATACTACAGCAAGAAGAGGAGAGTGCAATGGAAAAAACTGACAAGAGGAGAGAGGAGAGTGCTGAAAACAGCCCGAAAAATGAATTCATAGAGAGTGTGGAGATGGAGGAAGGTGCCTTCGATCCCAATACTTCGTCTGAAAAATCTACTGCAGTGAGCCCGGCCCAATTGGTAGAGGAGGCACGTGAATTGGTCAATCAATCCGACTCGGAAGTGAAGGATTGTATGGAGATATTGGATGAAGATATCGAAGCCTATGAGGAGATGAGGTCGACCGTCGTCGAGGGAAGTATGGAGAAAGCTGAAGCATTTCTTGCAGAAGTGGGTCTCGAAGTCGATGCACTTGAAGAGTCGGAAGAAGAGAATGGCATGGCATTTGGTAGCGAAGAGCCGATCGAACCTATGCTGGTCAAAGACCTTTCGTCTGGGAAATTCAGTGCATTTCTATTGGCAGTGATAGCCGGTATCGCAGTGATAGCCGGGTGGATCTAT
Organism: Sulfurovum sp.; assembly: GCA_024763175.1. Taxonomy (GTDB): domain Bacteria; phylum Campylobacterota; class Campylobacteria; order Campylobacterales; family Sulfurovaceae; genus SZUA-451. The sequence continues at coordinate 5,839 of JANTGA010000057.1, read as the reverse complement.
GTCGCTACAGAAAAATTGGGTATGACGCTGGATCTTTCCAAAGTTCCTGCTCCGGAAGTCCAGCACAAACTTCTTGCCTGGATCGGCGGAGGGGTAACCGGAGGCGAGGGAAACCCTATGATGGGCATCGTGATTCTCGGGGTTTCGGCCCTTATTGTGATGTGGGCAGTGTATGCGATCCGTGTTCATTTCAGGGAGATCCACAATCAGAAAGTTGCAGTCGAGATCAATGAAGAGGCTAAATTTTACTGCAGCAGAAAAGAGGAGTGCAAAAAAGAGATGGAGAGGGTCAGTGAGCATATCCACGACGTGATCAAATCACTCCATACCTATGATGTATTCTTCGATGAGCTCAATGCAAAATTCAGAAGGGTACTCTATCTGGAAGGCAAAGTTCCCTTTGGTGAGTACCATGCCAAATCAAGAGAAGAGATGAAAGATGCCAGTATCCTCATCGATAGTCTCAAAGAGCTCGTTTCCGTCCCCATGGCAGACGAAAGCGGATCACTCTCAAAAGAGGGCAAAGAGGCTTTGGTGCGATCCAATCATATCTTGGATCTCTATAGAGAAAAACTCTATCAGTAGCCAACCGTAGCTCAGGTATCTCTACCTGGGGAATATCCGTGCAGAAAGTCTTATGATGACCGATAGAGTGAAACGTTTGCTTCTGTTGTTACTTTTTCCGTGGATACTGCTATCGGCCCCTTTTCATGCTGCCACTCTGGCTGAGCGTATCGGCTCGTCTGTCGTCAAGATATTTACTGTATCGGTTTCACCTGATTATTTCCGCCCTTGGCAGATGCAGAGTCAGCGTGCTATTTCGGGTACAGGTGTTTTGATAGGAGGGAAGCTGATTTTGACTGCTGCACATGTCGTCAATGAGGGGGTCTTTATCGAAGTCAAAAAATCTTCGGACCCTAAAAAATATATCGCCCATGTCCAATGGATCTCCCATGAGGCAGATCTGGCGCTGCTGAAAGTAGAGGATGAGACCTTTTTTGAGGGGACAAAAGCACTGAAGCTGGGAAGCACGCCTCATCGACAGGAGGGTGTCGCCGTTTATGGTTATCCTGAAGGCGGTAATGAGATATCGATCACACAGGGGATCATTTCCCGGATCGACCATACGCTCTACGTCTATAGCAATTTTGACTTGTTGACCCTTCAGATCGATGCTGCTATCAATGCCGGAAACAGTGGCGGTCCGGCACTGAATGAAGAGGGCGATATCGTGGGAATCGCGATGCAGAAGATCGATGACTCTGACAACATTGGCTATATCATCCCCTCAGAGATCATCTGGCACTTTCTGGATGATATCAAAGATGGCAATTATGACGGCTTTCCTGATGATGGACTCTATATTCAGACGATGGAAAACAAAAACCTCAGAAAACACTACGGTATGAAAGGGAGGACAGGTGTGCTGGTGACTCGGGTGGTCGATGGCAGCTCCTGTGACGGCCATATCAAAAATGGCGATGTGCTGCTGGCTATCGATGGTGTGAAGGTCGCTGATGATCTTACGATCGCGATGCAGGGAGGCAGTCGTGTGTCTGCAAATTATCTGATACGAAAACATCAAATCGGTGACACTCTCAAGCTGAAAATCCTGAGAGACAAGAGAGAGATCATAAAGGATATCCCTTTGACAGGGGAAAAGCTGCTGATCCCCTATGAACATGGAAAACGACCAAGGTATATGATATTCGGCGGTATGATCTTTATGCCATTGACCCGAAATTACCTCAAAGTCTGGGGCAAAGAGTGGGCAGAAAAGGCACCTGTAAAATTTGTGGATTTAATCAAAAATGAGAATTATCCCACCGAGGAGAGGAGGGAAGTCGTGTTTCTGCAAAGTACATTACCTGATAGAGAAAATACGGGATATGCTTTTCCGCACCATAGTATAGAAGAGGTGAACGGAAAGAGGATAAAAACCTTTAATGAGCTGGTAAAATGTATAGGGGAAAGTAAGAAGAGAGAAGTCAAAATTGGCTTGGAGGATGGCTATGTCATTGTCATCGACAAGGAGAAGGCTGCCAAGGCCAATGAAAGACTCCTGCATCGCTACAGCATCGAGAAGAGCGCTTATCTCGGGCGATGAATATGACTATCGGGAGACTCTTTATGCCTCTACCTTTTTGAGAAAATCTCTCACATACTCATAGCCCGAATAGAGTGTCAATGCGACGGCGATCCAGAGGAGGATTTCACCGCCGGGCCACTCCATCAAGAGGAAACCGATAGCGATCATCTGGACGACAGTTTTGACTTTGCCCATCCAGGAAGCGGCGATATCGATGCCCTGATCGACAGCAGAGACACGCAAGCCTGTGATGAAGAGTTCGCGGGTGAGGATGAGAAAAATCGCCCAGGATGAGGCACGATCCAGCATCATCAAGCCAAGGAAGCCTGCCAGTGTCAGCATTTTGTCTGCGAGTGGATCGAGGATCTTGCCCAGCATCGTAATCTGATCAAAGGTTCTGGCGATATAGCCATCAAAAAAATCGGTCGCACTCGCAAGGACGAAGATGAAAGCAGCAAAATAATCAAGCCAGGAGTAGTGGATACCTTGTAGAAGTGTGCTGTCGCGATCGACAAGCAGGAAGAACATAACAGGGGCCATCATCAGGCGGATAAAGGCGAGAATATTGGGGATGTTGAACATTTGACTCTTGGACAAGGAGTTTCCTTTTTTCAGGATATGGATAGATCATCCGGGATCATTGTTTTGTCAGGGTGAGGGCACCCCGATCTATAGAAAATACAAATCAGATTATCTGAAAGTCGTACCGCCATCTACTACCAGAGTCTGGCCCGTGATCCAGCTCGCTTCATCTGTGCAGAGGAAATAGACAGACCCGGCGATATCTTCCGGGGAGCCCATCCTGTTGACGGATGAGCGTTTGATCGTCTCAGCTTTGACCTCTTCGTAATTCGTGAAGGCTTTGAGCGCATCGGTGTCGATCGGGCCTCCTGAGACAGCATTGACACGGATACCCATTTCCCCCAGCTCGACGGCTGCATAACGGCTCATCGCTTCGACAGCGGCTTTGTTGGTGCCGTGACCGGCGTAGTTGTCGATATAGATGAGGTTGCCTGTACTGGACATCGTGACGATCGCACCGCCGCCGACTTTTTCCATGCGCTTGGCCGCTTCCTGGCTGCCGACGACGAAGGCATTGACGGTAGCCGTATAGATGTTGTTGAGACCACGGGGCTTGAGACGCATGAACTTGCCATAGCCGCCGACAACCGGACGGCCGTAGATCATCGCATTGGAAATGAAAAAGTCGACCCTGTCAAAATCTTCATCGATCGACTTGAAGAGGGGCTTGAACTCATCGGGCTCCAATATGTTCAACGGATACGCTTTGGCTCTGATACCATAGGTCTCCTCCCATTTATCAGCCAGTTCATTGGCGATCGCTTCATTGCTATTGTAGGTAAAGGCAACATTGACACCCTCGCTGGCAAACTTCTCTGCGATGGCTTTGCCGATCCCTTTGGTGGCGCCGGTGATAACGACTGTTTTTTCCTTCATATCTGACATCTTATGCTCCTACTATTTTATAGTGCTTCATCGTCTCTTCGATCTTTTTCATGTTGGCACTGCTGGGTGCGACCAGCGGAAGTCTGTACTCGAGTGTCTCGATCAGTCCGGCGATATACATGGCTGCCTTGATCGGGATAGGATTGCTTTCGCAGAACATGACTTTGTTGATAGGGAAGAGGGTATCGTTGATCGCCTTGGAGGCAGCAAAATCTCCCCTGAGTGCAGCGTGAACCAGCTCACTTTTCATATCCGGCAGGAGGTTGGCTGTGACGGAAGTGATCCCCTTGCCACCAGTGGCAAGGATAGGATAATCGATCGCATCATCACCACTGAAGAGATAAAGATCCGGTCGTCTGGAGAGGAGTTCGACGGCACGCTCGATCGATCCGGTCGCCTCTTTGATACCGAAGATATTGGAGACATCATCAAAGAGTCTGCAAACCGTATCAGGCTGTATATCAACACCGGTACGACCCGGAACGTTATAGAGCATAAAGGGCAGCGCTACGGCTGAAGCGATCGCTTTGTAGTGCTGGTAGAGTCCTTCCTGGCTGGGTTTGTTGTAGTAGGGGCTGACAGAGAAGAGAGCATCGACACCGCAGGACTCGGCATGCTTGGCAATATCGATCGCTTCATGCGTGGCATTGCTGCCCGCGCCTGCCAGGACTTTGGTCGGTGCATTTTTGCAAACCTCGACAGCGATTTCGATACATCGCTTATGCTCGTCATGGCTGAGTGTCGCACTCTCGCCTGTCGTTCCGACGGGACAGACGGCATCGATACCGTGGTCGATCTGACGCTGGATCAATCTGGCAAAGGTTGCTTCATCAAGTTTGCCGTTTTTGAAAGGGGTAATCAGCGCAGTGGTTGCGCCCGAGATGGTGTTGTTCATTTCTGCTTCCTATTTGGTTTTACTGACATTGGTGTCATTGTCAATTTTTTGCTTATCCGTTTTTTGCTCAGCTTTTTTGAGGATGACGGTCGTCGCATAATCATTGTCAAAATATTTTTTGGCAATCCGACTGATTTCTTCGACCGTAAGTTTATCCAATTTCTCTTCATATTCAAGTAAAGGCTTGACATTTCCTTTGGCGATATACTCCCCAAAGAGAGATGCAACATTGCTCGAACTCTCCAGAGAGTAGATGAAGTCTGCTTTGGCATTGATCTTCAGCTTCTCAAGCTCCTCCTGAGTGACATCACCCTTTTTGAGTCTGTCGAGTTCGATGAGTATCTCTTTTTCTACACTTTCAGCTGTTATTCCAGGGTTACAGAGTGCCATGATCAGGAAAACGCCGGGATCTTTGAGCTGCATATTGTAGGCGGTGACCATATTGACCATGTGATTGTCGTTGACGAGATTTTTTTCCAGGCGGCTGCTTTTTCCTGTACTGAGCAGTTCACTGATCGCCGAGAGTGCCACCTGATCATCATCTTCGAAGTTGGGAATGGCATAGGTGATCGCCAACGTATCGACTTTGTTATTCTTCTTGTGGAGTATGGCGCGCTTGGCTCCGTCATTTTTGGGTTCGGCGGCGGTGACTTTGGGGATTTCGTGCTTGTTTTCTATCGGTCCGAAATACTTCTCCGCTTGCTTGAAGACATGCTCAGGCTTGATATCGCCCGAAACGATCAGGATCGCATTTTCCGGCTGGTAGTAGCGATGATAAAAATCTCTGATATCGTCGATCGTCCAGGATTGGATATCTTCCATAAAGCCGATCGGAAGCCAGTGGTAGGGGTGGTAGACAAATTGCATATTGAAAATACGGAAATAGAGATAACCCAGAGGATTGTTGTCGGTTCTCCAGCGTCTCTCTTCGGCGACGACATCGCGCTCTTTCTGAAACTCCTCATCTTTGAGCGAGAGATTGTGCATCAATTCACTGAAGAGTTCGAGGGTCATATCCAGGTTTTGACTGGCAGTTTTGATATAGTAGTGTGTTTTGTCGAAGCCGGTGCTGGCATTATTGACACCGCCGTGGCTTTTGACGATCCTGTCAAATTCGCCCGCTTTGTATCTCTTGGTCGCCTTGAAGCTCATGTGTTCAAGCATATGGGCGATCCCGCTTTTTCCCATGATCTCGTTGCGGCTGCCGACTTTGTAGTAGATATCCGTTGTGATGACGCCTGAGCCATTGTCCATGGGGATGGCCACGACTTCCATCTTGTTGTCGAGTGTTTTGGTGTAGAATTTTGGCAAAGAATTGGCCATTGCTGCTCCTGTTGTGATCAATAGCGCGAGGGCTATTGAGTTGATTGTTTTTCTGCTAAACATTT
>JANTGA010000056.1 GCA_024763175.1 Sulfurovum sp. | reverse complement strand
CATCCAAACTCAGGCTTGAGTATCTCCTGTGCATAGCGGGGACTGACAGTCGTCACGATATCACTGTAGGCAATACCGGCTTTCATACAGTTCATCTCTCCCCAAAACTCGATACCCTCGGGTGTAAAATAGTGACTGTCAAGTCCAAGTTTGTGCAACGTACTCTGAGGAAAAAGGCCCTGAAACGCAAGATTGTGTATCGTAAAAACAGTACGAAGCTTCGGAAACATTTCTCGTGCCCAGAGTGCGGCCAGGGCAGTGTGCCAGTCGTTGAGATGGAGGATATCTACCTTGTAGATCTGGGCGGCAAAGACAACTGCCTTTGAGAAGAGTCCAAAGCGCAGATCATTGTGTCGGTAGTCACCTTTTTCATCGCCGTAAGGTGCAGATTTGCCGCAGAGAAGCGGCTCATAGACAAAGAGCGTCTCAACGCCTTGATTAATCCCCCGATAGAGTGTGACCGAAAAGAGTTTGGCTCCCAATGTGACTTGAAACAACTCTTCTGTTGCAGTGATATCAAATGCATCGCGGTCGATAAAATCGTAGAGCGGCATGATAGACTGAACTTCAATGTTTTCAGAGAGGACTTTTGGCAATGCCTGTGCCACATCGGCAAGGCCGCCTGTTTTGGCGTAGGGGTAGATCTCTGCGGCCGCAAAGAGCAGTTTCATTTAGATCTTTGTCTCACGGAGGAGTTTTGCGGCCTCTTCAGGTGCCACTGGATTGATCAGCATACCTGTCGAGAGTTCGAATCCTCCTAATCGATAGATGCGGGGCATGATGCGGATCGTCATACGGTAATACTTCTTGAGATGCGGAAAGTAGGGCTCATTTTCAAAATTACTGTTGAGCGGTGCCATCCTGAAAGCTAGATTGTAATTAAAGTTACCAAGTTCTGACTCGAGACGCTGGAAAACCTCCTTGATGAGACGAGCCAGATTTGTGATATCATCACGATTGAGTTCGTCAAGGCTGCTCAAATCTCTCTGCGGAGCGATCATCACTTCAAAGGGGTAACTGGAAGCAAAAGGACAGAAAGCGGTAAAGTCGCCTCTTCTGCTAACGATTCTGACTTTCTCCTTTTGTTCGTTGACCAGTAGGTCTTCGACTTTGCCTCTCCCATGTCTTCGATAATACTGCAAACCTTTGTCAAGCAGTCTCAGTGCTTTGTGCGGCATCACGGGGAGTGCAATGATCTGAGTGTGCGGATGAGCTTGTGTCGCACCGGCATACTCCCCATGATTTTTGAAAACACTGGCATAAACGAGTCGCTTATCCTGACGAAGATCGGTAATACGTTTGGAAATTGCCCAGAGCCACTCTGCGATCTCTGTATTGTCCAGATTGGACAATCGACAGTCATGGCAGGGTGTATCTACAACAATTTCATGGGCCCCAACCCCCGGTCTGGACTCAAACATACCATTGATACTTGACGTATCATCAAGTTCAATTTGAACGGCTTTGTAGAGATTGGGGATGACACGTACACTCCACCCGTTGCTGTTTGCTTCGTTGCTTCTGCTTGCATAGATCTCCGCTGGTGTCATCATCTCGTGTCCTTCACAAAAAGGACAGGTTTCTGTGGCGATCTTATCCTGAGTGGATGCAAGGGTATCGGGCCGTCGCATGCGCTCAGGAGCGATCAAAACATAATGATCATGCAATCTGTCTCTTCGTATATCAGACATGGTATTTTCCTCTTTTAAACATTAGATGAACCAGTTTTCTGCATAGTTTGTCGTCAAATCTATCTCAAGTTCTCCATATCCTGGCAGTGTCTGGATAATGATCCCGTCACGCTCGATCTCGAAACGCAACTGCACTTCTCCTGCATTGGCAGCACTGAAATCGATACTGAGTTCCAGCCAGGTATCACAGGCTATTTCCAAGCTGATATCATTTAATGTTTCTGCAGTATACTTGGTGTTGCAAAGCGGTGCCAGTGTCACATCAAATCTTGTGCTTAAAGGTTCAATAATGATATAGAGTTTGTCGCATTGGTGCAGCGCCGACATATCCCCCTCAAAAGCACAATAGACTTTTTTTCGATCGTGCCCATATCGTATTGTTTCGACAGGCCCGCGTACTCTATCCATCGTAGAAAAGAGTTTGGTCTCATCGACGATACCACTGCCTACCCACTCAAAAAAGGTGTTTTGGCGACCATTGATCGTGGGTGAAATCGGAACCTTCGGCTGCAGCAGGAAATTTTCTCCGCTTCGGTCAGAGATGATCGGTGTATAGAGGTCACTGGGTGGAGAGATTTTCATCAAGAGATAGATTTCGATCAAATGAGAGCGAAATAACTCATCAAATTCTGCACCGAAATCAGTCACATGGTCATCACCATACCACCAAAACCAGTCGGAACACTCAGCAGCCAGGAAGTGCTGCTGGATCTTCTTTTTGATCTCGCCTTCGAGTGCACTCCTATGGTGATCATAGTCGCGTCGGGTCATATAGATCAGTTCCCACCCGCGTGTCTTTTCCGGATGTCCTACCCAGGTATTGAACTCGCCATGGATCCAACTTCCCGGTGCGAGATGGTGCAGCTCTCTGGCCTCTTTTCGGGCAACTTCATCCATCCCCAGGAGAGTGCACCACTCTGTTTGCGCAAGTTTGCCATAAAGCGCATCGAAAAAGTCAAATGCATTGTTGGGATAAAATTCCCAGGCATTTTCGCCATCCAGGATGACAAAAACAGTCCGATCCTCTCCGGGTTGCAAAAGCGGGAAGAGGGAGCTGACGAAATGATCCGCAGCACGTTCTGCCTCCCAGTAGCGATAGGTAAACCCGATGAGGTCACTCAGTCCATGATCGCGAAATCCCATCGCAACACCATTGTGTCGATAGGGATGGTAGAGCGCATCACGTTGATCTGAACCAAGAGATTTAAACAGAATAGCCTCATCCGTAGCGATCCATTTGAGTCCTGCGTCACGATAGAGTGCCACCGATCGTTCGTCTACAGCACCCTCGGCAGGCCAAAATCCTACCGCATCATGACCAAATGTCTCTCTGAAAAGCTGTTGTGCTTCCGAAATCTGAAGTTTGGCATCTTCTTCCAGTGAGAGGTAATGCTCGGGAAGGTTAGTTCCCGGATGCGCAATTTCAGCATTGTTCATATCGATCAGGAGGGGCAGAATCGGATGATTGAGCGGCGTAGTGGAGAGTGAAATCGTTCCTTCCTTCTGAAGTTTCGTATAGTAAGGAAAGATCGTTGACATAAAGTCGCCGAGTGTCTGCAGAAGTGCGAGCTTCTGTTCACAACTAAATCCATTTTTTGCTGCAAGTAATTCTTTGACAACGGGGCTGTGCGTACGCAGATAGACGCCACACCATGCAAGAACGAACCATACTTCCATATCACAGAGTTCACTATCGTTGAAATAGTCGAGATGATAGAGATGGCGATAGGGTTCGATCGGCTCGATCATTGTTTCATAGGGGGCACTCTTGCACATCTTGATCATCCATTGACGATCTACTTCGTTGAGTTCAGAGGGATGCTTGACCCAGAGCCCGAAAAAACGGTCATTCTTTTCGATACTCTCTGTGTAGAGAATGATTTGCTCGATCAGGGGAGGTGTGATATTGAAAGTCGCTTTGAGTCCCGGATATCTTGCAAGCATCCAAGGCATATCATAATAGTCCTTAATCGCATGCAGAAATACCCATGGCATCTGCATGACACCGGACGCATCACGATAATCCGGCTGATGCATATGCCAGATAAAACTCAGATCAAGAGCTTGGCTCATCTTATGCTTTTGCCCATCCGTTTATTTTCTCTTCATACTCGCGTATGATTGCCTGTCCGGCAGCTTCGTCTGTCGCCTGAATGAAGAGATTGAGATGATCACTGTATTGATCCGGAATCATCAGGATCCAATCTGTCTCAGTCAGCCAGATTTTCACACCATCTGATGAAGAAGAGCGCTTATCTTTGGCATCTTCGAGGAATTTACGCATCATTTTCCCCTTGAGAGCCTGAGAGCATTCGATTCGTGTCTGGTGATAATAGAACTCTTCTACTTCGTTGACAAGATTAGAGAGTTTGACATCGTGTTTGATGATCATTTCCAGGATTTTGATTGTGGCATACATAGAATCTCGATAGACAGAGAACTCTGTAAAGGCAAAGTTGCCATCGACTGTAGCGATCAAGTCATATTGCTGGAGCTGCTTGGCAGTAAAGTTGGCATATTTTCCGCGCTCAATCTCCAGATTATCATAATGAATAATATCGGGTGCCCATGTCGGCAGGAAGACACGTTTTTTTGCTTCAGGACTTCCTTCCATATTCATCAAAGTCAAAACGACTTGCAAGGCAGCCTGCATAGAGAGTACTGTTCCTTTGTCGCAGACTATATCCAGGCGCTGTCCATAGGGATAGATCATGAAGCCTGCATCCAGCTTGAGACCCTTGACGATATTTTCCATATCTTCTGTCGATCGCTTGACAAGTGATTTGAAATTGGCAAGACGATGGGGGTCGTGATAGTTATTGAAAATCATATTATCAATCGCAAGGTCTTTGAGAAGAGAAGGCAGGATATCAGAAGCCAATCCATGCATCATATCCACGGCTATGCGGCAATCGACACAGCTGAAGAGCCGCTTCTGGTAGCTCTTGACCATGCTCTCCTTGTAGGTAATACACTCTTCGAGACGATGTGATTCAGTTACTTGACCGATTTGGCTGAAGTCCACTCTTCTAAAGGTCTCTTTGAAGTAGGCCTTTTCGATCTTCTTGGCAAGATCACTGTTGATACGCAGTGCTTCGTCATTGAAGAAAGTGATAGCCGTCGTTGTCGTGTCATCTCTGTCTTGTTTGAAATAGACCCCTGCGACATAATCCAGCATTTTTGAAAGGTTGAAGCGCATCACAGAAGAGGGGATATTCTTGAGGTCGACGACGTTGATACCTGCCGCCAGCATACCGCCTACGAAGGCCCTCTTGAGCATTCTCGAACTTTTGTGATGGTCTCTGCCGATCAGGACGGTTGATCCTGCAGGGATCTGAGCACCAAAGGCTTCTGCCAGTTTCCCTGACATTTCACAGGAGAGCTCGACATTGGATTTTCCGACGACTGTTCCATTCTCAAAGATGGAGTTTTTGTATCGGCTTCCCAGGATCACATTGCTGCTGACGATAGAAGCAGCTTCGATCTTTTTGTCTGGCCAGATTGTGACATCTTTCTCGACCGTGACGAGTTCACCGATTTCGCATCCTTGTGCCAGGATGATCCCTGCCGTCATTTTCGTATTCTTGCCGATGATATTATTGTTGCAGATGACAGCCAGATCGATCTTGCTGCCTTTACCGATCTCTACATTGTCCCAGATGACCGAATTGCTGATTTTGCTATCCTCGCCGATAGTGACATTATCATCGATGACGACATTTTTGAGTTTGGTTCTTCTGCCGATCGTAACATTTTTGCCAAGAACGACTTTGCCGATGATTTCGACACCCTCTTCAAGCGTGTAGGGCTCTTCACTGTAGAGTTCGCCGTCAGGATAGTGCGTCAGGGTACCCGGCATCTTGAAGTTGACACGGTTACTCATGATATCTTCGTGGACTTCGCGATAGCTGTCCGGATTGCCGACATCTCTCCAGTACCCCTGTGCATTTCCAGCCATGAGCTCCACGCCTTCTTCCATCAGGAGCGGGAAGAGATCTTTGGCAAAGTCAAAGTTTTCACCTTTGGGTATATAATTGAGAATTTCAGGCTCTATGATATAGATTCCGGTATTGATCGTATCGCTGAAAACCTCTCCCCAGCTTGGCTTTTCGAGGAATTTTTCAATCTTCCCATCTTCATTGGCAATAACAACACCAAACTCCAGAGGATTCTCTACGGAGGTGAGTGTGATTGTCAGTTTGGACTCTTTGTGGGCGTGATAATCAAAGATTTTTTGAAAATCAAAATCAGTCACCAAGTCTCCGCTGATAATTATAAAGTTGTCATCACCGATATGTTCCTGCGCCAGCTTGACGGCACCGGCAGTACCATAATCGTCATCAGGGATCACATAAGTGATATTCATGCCGAATGCACTTCCGTCTCCAAAGTAATCCTGAATGACCTCTGGTTTAAAGTAGAGCAATACGATGAAATCTTTGATTCCCAGGTCTCTGAGTGTTATCATTGTGTTTTCCATCATGGGACGATTGACTACCGGAAGCATTGGTTTGGGTCTTGAGTTTGTGAGTGGCTGGATACGTGTACCGAATCCTCCTGCCATGACAACGGCTTTCATAATTATACAGCTCCTTCTGATATGTATTAAAATATAAATTCCTAAGATAGCCCGTAGATGACCATCTTATGCATTTATTCTCTTTATTTTAGTGAGAACTCTTTAAAGTATCACTAAAATCAGAGTTCCAAAAGTGAATTATCTGAACCATAGGGCGATGCTACACATCCAAGCGCATCATCACAGTGCCACTCGTCTCCATTTATGGTGTAGCCAAACTCATAAGACTTGCCGGTTGGCAAAACTTTGGTCAAGTAAAACTCGCCGCTTTTTTTCTGTTTCATCGGTTCACTTTTCCAGTCATTCCAAGCCCCTGAAAGCTCTGCACTTTCAATATCCTTGAGTGGCACAGAAAATGTTACCCAGGCCTTTTTCCCTTTATTTGTAATTTTTACCATATCTATACTCCTTATGTTTGATTGGTTAGTCCAGTAATTTGATTGCATCAAGATAGCGTTGAGGCAATTGATACGTTCCGGACACTACTTCTTCGATCTCCATCAGTTTGTATTCACCTTTCTGATAAACCACGACTTTATTGGAATCGCTGTGTGAGAGCAGGTGGTCAACTGCTGTGATCGTGAAGTCAAATGCCATCAGTCGATCACGCACTGTCGGGTTGCCGCCGCGTTGAATGTGGCCTAAAATACTGACGCGTGTTTCCAGTCCGATCGTCTCCTGGAGCCATTTGTGGACTTCTCCTGTCTGCTTGGTGCCTTCAGAGACGATAGCAAGCGCATAGTTTCGCCCCTCTTCGACCTCTTTTCGGAGACGTTTCCCGATCCTTTCATAGTCAAACTTCACTTCAGGGATCACACAGACTTCTGCACCGCTGACCATCGCTGAAACGATCGCGAGGAAACCGCAGTCTCGCCCCATCACTTCAACAAGAAATGCCCGGTTGAATGAAGAGGCTGTATCCCGTATCTTGTCGAGGGCATCACGGATGACATTCAGTGCCGTATCGACACCCAGGCAATAATCTGTCCCGTAAATGTCATTATCGATGGTGGAAGGAATGCCGACGAAGTTGAGATCAAACTCTGAACTAAACTTCTCCATCGCACGAAAGGAGCCGTCACCGCCCAAAACAACAAGTCCTGTGATCCCATGGGATTTAAGGTTCTCGTAAGCTTTTTGTCGATATTTATGTTCAAAGAAACGTTTGGAGCGCGAGGAGCGGATGATGGTGCCGCCTCTATGGAGGATGCCCGCTACGTCACGGTGTGTAGCAGGCGTGATTTTGTTGTCTATCAGTCCTTCCAGTCCATCATAGATAAGATAAGGGTCTCCCCCCTGTTTGTAGACATAATCCACAAACTTCTTGATCGCCGGATTCATACCCGGGGCATCGCCGCCTGAAGACATAATCGCCAAAGCCATTATTGTTCCTCTTCTTTGTGGTCAAGATGACTAAATCCCGGCAGGATTTTGCCTTCGAGCAGTTCGAGACTTGCGCCACCGCCCGTTGAGATGAAGCTGAAGTTATCTGCTTCGCCTGCCTTGTCTACTGCATCAGCCGTATCGCCGCCGCCTACGATGGTATAGGCATAGGAGTCTGCGATCGCACTGGCGATTTTGAAAGTACCCTTGGAGAATTTATCAATTTCGAAGATTCCCATAGGACCATTCCAGATGATGGTGTTGGAGAGTTCGATCGCCTCGCTGAAGAGTTTGACGGTGGCGGGACCGATATCAACAGCCTTGAAGTTCTCCAGGACATCCTGTGCAGGAACGACTTTGACATCGATTGGCGATTCGATCGAGTCAGTGATGACGACATCGACGGGCAGATAGACTTTGACTCTGTTTTCTCGTGCATGCTGCAGAACTTCTGCGGCTATCTCGATGTACTCTTCTTCGTAAAGGGAGGCTTGCATATCGTACCCCAGTGCTCTCAGGAAGGTATTGCTCATTGCACCGCCGATGATCAGTTTGTCGACTTTTTTGAGGACGGATTCGAGGAGGGTGATCTTGGATGAGATCTTCGCGCCGCCGATCACCAGTGCGATCGGTCGTACCGGATGTTCGAGCGCCTTGGAAAAGGCTTCGATCTCCTTCATCATCAGGAAGCCGGCGACTTTGGTTTCGACAAACTCCGCTACCCCATAGGTAGAGGCATGTTTGCGGTGTGATGTGCCAAAGGCATCATTGACATAGATATCGCAGATAGAGGCCAGTTTTTTGGACAATTCAGGGTCATTTTTCTTTTCGCCTTCGTGAAAACGTATATTTTCCAGCAAAAAGACACGCTCGAGAGAGCACGTAGCGATCTCCTCTTTGGAGTGCTCGAAATCTTCGATAAATTCGACTTTTTTCTGCAAAAGCCTTTCGAGACGTTTGATGATATTTTTGAGGCTATATTTCTCCTCATACTTTCCTTTCGGACGCCCGAAGTGCGAGACCAGTGTGATCGAACAGGCATTGTGGTCGATACAGTAGTTGATCGTAGGCAGTGCCGCGCGGATACGGCGATCATCGGAGATATTGCCATGCGAATCAACAGGAACATTGAAATCAACACGGATCAGGACACGTTTGCCTTCTACATCGATATCTCTGAGACTTTTGATGTTTTGCATCGTGGTAATATTGGATGTCATTGTAACTTCTCCCTACAAGTTGAACATACGTTCATAGTATTCGACTGACATACGACCGGAATCAAAATCATTTTCGACATCAGACATCGCATTTTTCATAATCTCAACCCACTTTACCGGCTTATCATAATAGAGGGGCAGTATCTCCTCTTCGAGAATATCCATCATATGCTGATTGTCAAGTCTATCCTGCTCTGCAGTGGGCAGCGTATGGTCGAGCGGAGGGATAGTAAAAGCGTTTTTGCCGTCTCTGGCAAACTCAGGATGCCACCCATCGTCGATCGAGAAGTGGATAGAGCCATTCATGCTGGCAGTCATGCCGCTGGTACCGCTTGCTTCTCGTGTGATACGCGGTGTATTGAGCCAGATGTCACTTCCCTGCTTGAGCAGTTTGGAGAGTGTCAACTCGTATCCTGTCAAGACGGCGATATTTTTGTAATAATGGCTGATATGGATCAGCTCATTGAAGATGTCGATGGCACCAAAATCTGTAGGATAGGGCTTGCCTGCCCAGATGATCTGGACCGGCATTTTGGTATTTTTGATGAGTTTGACAAATCGCTCCATATCATACTTGAGCAAACCGGGCCGCTTGTATTCAGCAAATCGACGTGCCCAGACTATCGTCAGTACTTCAGGATCGAACATTTTTCCTGTTTGGTCAGCTACTGTCTCAAAAAGGATCTTTTTGAGGTGTTTTTTTCTGGCAAGGAGCTCATAATCTTCGTGCTCATCGAGTGCGCGTACCAGTGTTTTGTCTGTCCAATACTTCTTGTTCTGGGCATTGGTAATAGAGATGATATCACAGCGGTGCTCGATATCATTCCACATTTCGTTGGCAACAACGCCGTGAATCTTTGAAACAGCATTGGCGATCTTGGCACTGCGTAGTGCACCTACTGTCAAGCTGAAGTCAGCATCTTCTTCCAGATAGCCGGTGATATGGCGAGCCGCATCCAGTGAGTGTTCACCAAAAAAGCCCATTTCATGGAGGAAGTAAATATTATGTACTTCATTTCCGGCTGCTTCAGGTGTATGGGTTGTAAAAACAACATGTTTACGCAGTTCTATCATGTCCTGATAGTGTTTGCCGTAAAGTTCATAAACCAACGGCAGCGCATGCCCCTCGTTCATATGATAAACATCTACTTTTCGGTTGATTGCTTCCAGCACTCTGGTGCCACCAATACCCAGTACGATCTCCTGCGCTACTCTGGTACGCTCATTGCCGTCATAGAGTTTGTGTGTAATCGTTCTGGCGAGATAGTCGTTTTCATCCGTGTCAGTAGAGAGGAAGATCATCGGTGCGGTGCCGAAGACTTCAGGCCGCAATAAAAACGCTTTGACGCGGACATCTTCATTGTGAATTTTGACTGTGACATGGACATCCAGCTCTTCGAGGAAATAGTAAAATTTCCTTGTATAGCTTGGCTTGAGAGTTCTGTCTTCATTGCGTGTCTGGTCGTAATATCCAAAGCTCCACAAGAGACCGACACCTACGACATTTTGCTTGAGGTCATAAGCACTTCGCATATGCGAACCGGCGAGAAAGCCCAGTCCGCCCGAATAGACCTTTAGTGCCTGGTCAATAGCAAATTCCATAGAGAAATAGGCGACGCTGGTTTGGTAGCGTTCGTCAATGTCATAACAGAAAAGTTTCATATATATCCTTAGTTTTGCTTGATAAATTTTTGTAGAGTACCCCACTATTGTTAACAGTACCGATACTCTTGAGTCTCTCACTATCTGCCAGAGAGGGTGTCAAGCGCCCAAAGTAACCGAAACAGGGTTAGCTCCACGCTCCTTCACCATAGTTCCAAACACTTTTCCGTCATCGCTTTGGGGGGAGAGCTTCCTTCGGGAGAAAAAGTGTTTGGAAAAGTGCTGTATTACTTATTTCCGATCAGGACACACATGTCAACCAAACGGCTGCTGTATCCCCACTCATTGTCATACCAAGCCAATACTTTGACAGTTTTACCATCAACAACACTGGTCATATCCGGCACGAATGTAGAGCTGTAGGTCGAACCGATAAAGTCACTGGAGACACGCTTGTCATGGTCAACTTCGATCAATCCTTTGAAAGCACCCTCAGAAGCAGCATCAAATGCAGCATTGACTTCATCAACCGTGACATCTTTCTTGAGGTTGACAGTCAAATCTACGACTGAGACATCCGGCGTAGGGACACGCATTGCATAACCATTCAGTTTACCTTTGAGCTGCGGCATGACCAGTGCGATCGCTTTGGCAGCACCTGTGGTGGTCGGGATCATATTGACGGCTGCTGCACGGGCGCGACGCTTATCTTTGTTGTGCTTGACATCGAGGACATTTTGGTCATTGGTATAGGAGTGGATCGTCGTCATCAGGCCATTTTCGATACCGAATTCATTATCCAATACTTTACAGATCGGTGCGAGACAGTTTGTCGTACAGCTTGCGTTGGAGATGATCGCTTCTCCATTGTACTCATCGGTATTGATATTCAAAACAAATGTAGGTGTATCATCCTTTGCCGGTGCTGACATGACGACTTTTTTGACACCTCCGTGGAGATACTTCTTGGCTGCCTCAGTCGTCAAAAAGACGCCGGTACATTCGATCACCAATTCAGCACCGGCTGAACCAAAGTCAATTTTTTCCGGATCTCTGTCACTGAACATTTTAACCGGAGTGCCATTGAGTTCGATGAGATCATCGGAAATCACTTTTGCATCGATTCCTGTATGGACACTGTCGTATTTGAAAAGATATTCCAGCATATCCGGTTTGGAAGTAGTATTGAGTGCTACGAGCTCGATATCGTCTCTAGCCATAATGATCTTTGCAACGATCATACCTATTCTACCTGTTCCATTGATTGCCACTTTGAGTGCCATGATTATCCTTTTATTATGTAATGTAAATGGAATAATACACCAACTTTTTGGTGAGTATCCTGTTTTTTTGTTTAAAATTTCAACATTTTCTGTACTTGGCTCTACGCTTTCATCCAGAAGCAGATGAAGCGCTGAGAAAAAACCTAATCCAGAAGAGATGCGACCAGTGCCTGTGCCTCCTTGAGGATCTCTTCGAGATGTGCTTCGGAGAGGAAGCTTTCGGCGTAGATCTTGTAGATATCTTCTGTTCCGGAAGGACGCATCGCAAACCAGCCGTTTTTGCTGACGACCTTGAGTCCTCCGATCGCGGCACCGTTGCCTTTGGCATGGGTCAAGATATCTTCGACCGCTTCACCTGCGAGAGTAGGCAGTGAGAGTTTGGCGGGATCGATCGATTTGATCGCTGCTTTCGCTTCTGCTGTGGCAGGGGCATCGACTCGTTTGTAGTAGGAGCTGCCGAATTTTGCTTCGAGTGCTGCATAGAGTACAGAAGGATCTTTGCCCAGTTTTGCCCACATTTCAGCTGCCAGGAGATTGAGAATGATGCCATCCTTGTCTGTACTCCAGACAGT
>JANTGA010000055.1 GCA_024763175.1 Sulfurovum sp. | reverse complement strand
ATACAAAGATGGCGGACTCAAGATCAATGGAAAGCCTCTGCTCTAAAAGTGTTTCAAAAAAGTGTCGGCTCATCCAGCGCTTTGACCTTGAAAGTGTGGCGGTGGATGGTGCATCGTCCATACTTTCGGATCGCTTCGATATGGGCAGGGGTACCGTAACCTTTGTGCTTTTCAAACCCGTAGATCGAAAACCGTGTCGCATAGTGTCGCATCATCCTGTCCCGTGTGACTTTGGCAAGGATACTTGCAGCACTCACTTCGGAGATCTTCATATCTGCCTTTACCATCGTCTCGATACCCTCCGTACCAAAAGTGCTGTTCCCGTCAAAGAGATACGCTGCTCCGGGCAGAGATGCCTTGATCTCCTCCAGACCCCGGTGCAGACAGTCAGAAATCCCCAGCTGGTCGATCTGCGTATGGGTAAAAACAGCGATATGAGAGCGTGAAGCAGCGATGATCTGAGGATAGAGCAGCTCTCTTCGCTTCTCGCTCAACTTTTTGGAATCCATCAACCCCTTGACCTCCTGTTCCAATATCACTCCCGCTATCACCAGCGGGCCGGCCAGCGGGCCGCGTCCTGCCTCATCGATACCGCAGCGTTGCTTCTCTATGTGATCCATCTCAGTGTATACCTTTCGCAGCGATCCACTTGCAGAGCATAAAGAGTGAAAAAAGCTGCTGACGAAACATCCCCTGCTTTCCCTTCTCCAGAAGATAGTGCAGATGTGCATCATGAAAAAGCCGTGTCTCTTTCTGAACAGTCTCGATGACACCAAGGGCGTTCTCCTCCAGCAGCCACTCCAGGAAGGGATAGTTGAAACCTTTTTTCTTTCGGTCGATGATCGCAGGGGGAAGATAATCCTGAGCAATAGCTTTGATCAAATGTTTTTGCCTGCTTCCCATACGCAGATCCGGGTCAATCGCGAAGGCGGCGGCAACCACTGCGCGATCCAGGAAGGGTGTACGCGCCTCAATGCCGCTGAACATACTGACACGATCAAGTTTTTTCAGGAACACTTCCCCCAGCATCACTCTGAGGTCGAGGTATGAGTACCAGTCAGCCACGGCACTGCGCCCACACGCCTCGAACTCCTCTCGGTAGTGCCCGATTGACTCCAGTGAGTGATTGTCTCTGATATTGGTTTTCAGCAGTCGATTTTGCTGCAAATCCGTAAAGAGTTCTGCCGAAGAGCGAAAGAGCAGTGTACCCTCAAAGATGCGCTTGTACCACTCCCACTCACGATGGAGAGAAAAGTGGGATTTGAAATAGTTTTTGAGCCAATTTTTATGTTTCAGCGAAGCGGCTTGCTCCACATCTGCCTGCTCAAAATAGTTTTTGTAACCCAGAAAGAGTTCATCACTGCCGTCTCCTGTCAGGACGACTTTGATCTCCTCCTCTGCGATCTGCTCCATCATATGCGATAGCGGCAGCAGTGCCGGATCGGCCATGGGCTCATCGAGTCTCTCCAGGCTCTCTTCGATATGCCGGAAAAAATCCTCTTTGCCAAAGATCACCTCCCGGTGATCCGAACCGATAAAATCCGCTGCCTCCCGGGCATAGGCGCGCTCATCATATTTGGCATACCCTTCATAGCCTATACAGTAGCTGCGAATCGGCCCCTCCTGCGCTGCCAAAGCTGCGACCAGCGAAGAGTCCAAGCCTCCCGAGAGCAGTGCGGCATAGGGGACTTTGCGTGGGATACGTATCGATACTGCTTCTCTTAGAGAATCTTCGATCCTCTCTGTCGCTTCTGCTTTTTTCCTGATAGAGATGCTTGTCGCCAGAGGAGAAGAGCCGGGCTCTATCCGATAGCTGCCCTCCGCATAGATCAACTTCTCCCCAGCCCCCAGCTGCCGAATCCCTCTATAGAAAGTATGAGGAGAGATGGGACTCTGGTAGCTGAGATACGCTGGGATTTGCGCTCTATCAAGCGGTTCTCCTCCTTGCCCCTGCAGTGCTTTGCTTTCGCTTGCGAAGCTAAATCCGGACTGGCTCTTGCGATAATAGAGCGGCTTTTTGCCCATAGGATCCCGATAAAGTCTCAAGACACCATCAGCATAGAGAGCGATCGCGTACATCCCGCGAAGATGCTTGACGAAATCATCTCCCCATGCCCTATAGGATGCCAGCAGAACTTCCGCTTCACTCTCTCCGGTCACTCCCAAACTCTCAGCCAGCTCCTGATAGTTGTAGATTTCACCATTGAAGAGCAGCATATATCCTTCACGCTCCAAAGGCTGAAGCATCGGCTCTCCGCAAGAAGTAATCGCGAGACGGTGCGAACCCAGGAAGAGAGAAGGCTGTACGATAGAGGCACTGCCATCCATCCCGCGATGTCGCAGCGATGCGAAAGCTTTTTCTGCCTCCTTCTGATCGTAGTCACCGACTATTCCAAATATTGCACACATTCAGCTTTTCCCTCTTTCGTTTTGTTCATTATATAGGGTTTTCTTTACTTTTGTGTTACAATGCGAGAAAATTTACCGAGAAGCAGCAAAACATATGAAGAATTTAATCATCGTCGAATCCCCGGCAAAAGGCCGAACCATCAGTAACTTTCTGGGAAAAGAGTACAAAGTTGTTGCTTCCAAGGGGCACATACGAGATCTCCCCAAGAGTAATTTTGGTATCACGATCGACGAAGCGGGGCAGTTTGTCCCCAAATATTCTATCCCGCGTGATGCCAGCGCGACGGTCAAGGAGCTCAAAAAACTCTCTAAAGAAGCAGAAACTGTCTATATCGCGACGGATGAAGACCGCGAAGGGGAAGCGATCGGATATCATATCGCCATGGCGATCGGGAAAGACCCCCAATCACTGCCGCGAATTGTGTTTCATGAAATCACCAAAAGTGCCATTCAGCACGCACTTGAAACCCCCAGAACCCTCAATATGGACAATATCAATGCCCAGCAAACCCGTCGACTGCTCGACAGAATCGTCGGATACAAGCTCTCCCCGCTGCTGGGAAGCAAGATCCAGAAGGGACTCTCTGCCGGGCGCGTCCAAAGCTCTGCTCTCAAGATCGTTGTCGATAGAGAGCGTGAAATCAAAGCTTTCAAGCCCGTAGAGTACTGGAGCATCAATGCCCTCTTCGAAAAAACGATCGATGCGGCGATCTACGAATACGACAGCAAAAAGATCGACAAGCTGACGATCCCCAATGAAACAATGGCAAACGAAATCGTCGCTTCGGCAAAAGGGGAAGACTTCATCGTTGCATCGATCGACAAGAGCAAGCGAAGGACGAGACCTTCGCCTCCCTTTATGACGTCAACACTCCAGCAGAGTGCTTCGACACAACTGGGCTTTTCGCCCAAGAAGACGATGATAGTAGCCCAGAAACTCTACGAAGGCGTCAAAACAGACAAGGGAACGATGGGTGTCATCACCTATATGCGTACCGATAGTCTCAATCTGGCCAAAGAGGCCGTATTTGCCGCGCGAGACCATATCACATCAGCATATGGTGGCAAATACCTGCCCGAAAAACCCAGAAACTATGCCACCAAGGCCAAAAGCGCCCAGGAAGCACACGAAGCGATACGCCCCACAATGGTCGAGTTTGACCCCAAGCGTGCAGCAGATTATCTGACGACTGATGAGCTCAAGCTCTATCGCCTCATCTACAACCGTTTTCTCGCCTGCCAAATGGTCGATGCTGTGTTTGAGTCCCAAACCATTCTCTTCAAAGGCAGCAAAACAACGTTTAAGGCAAGCGGCAGAAAGCTCCTTTTTGACGGTTTTTACAAAGTAACCGGATATAACGAGAAGGACAAGCTTCTCCCCGAACTCAAGCAGGGCTCGGCTGCTTCACTCGATGAGATCAAGCCTGAACAGCACTTCACTGAGCCGCCGCCGCGATTTAACGAAGCCAGCCTGATCAAAAAACTTGAATCCATGGGGATCGGCCGTCCCAGTACCTATGCACCGACGATCACAATCCTGCAGACACGGAAATATATTGAGATCGAAAAGAAGCGGATTCATCCGACTGAGATCGCTTTTACTGTTATAGAGCTTCTGGAGAAACATTTTGCCGAGATTGTCGACAGCAGCTTTACCTCGACGATGGAGGAGACACTCGATGAGATCGGTGAAGGCAAGAAGGATTGGCAAAAGGTCTTGGCTGACTTCTATGAACCCTTTATGCAGAAGATAGAGAAAGGCAAAAAGGAGATCAAGAGCCAGAAAGTAGCGATCCCGACAGGTGAAAAGTGCCCCGAATGCGGCAGTGAACTGCTATTGAGAAAAGGACGCTATGGTGAGTTTATCGCCTGCAGCAATTTCCCCAAATGCAAATATACCAAAAATGTCAATGGCGAAGAGCCGGAAAAACCTGAGGAGACCGATGAGATCTGCGAAAAATGCGGTTCGCCTATGGTGATCAAGAATAGCAGACGCGGTAAATTTCTCGCCTGTTCTGCCTATCCCAAGTGCAAAAACGCAAAATCACTGGTACCGCCCAAAGAGATCGGGGTTCCTTGTCCGGAGTGTGGCGGAAAGCTTCAGGAGCGTGAGGGGAAGCGCGGTAAGTTTTTTGGATGTGCCAACTATCCCAAATGCAAGTTTATCGCCAACTTCGAACCGGTAGAGAAGAAATGCCCGGAGTGTGGATACCTGATGGGCAAAAAGACTCTCCGGGGCAAAGAGATCTATGAGTGCTTCAAATGCAAGCACAAAGAAGCGGTAAAGCAGGAAGCATGAGAGAAAAAAAACCGATTTTTTTATGTGCGATCAACAATATATTGAGTGGGACCTGTCAGGAAGATTGCAAATTTTGTGCCCAGAGTGTACGCTATCATGCCAATATCGACCGCTATAGCTACAAGAGCATCGATCAAATCACCGCAGAAGCCAAAACGGCCAAAGCCAATGGTGCACTGGGCTATTGCCTGGTCACAGCAGGGAAAGGTCTGGATGATAAAAAGACAGAATTTGTTGCCCGGGCAGCACAGGCTATCAAAACAGAGATCAAGGATCTCAATCTCATCGCCTGCAACGGAACAGCCAATAGAGAGCAACTGCGATACCTCAAGGAGCACGGGATCGACAGCTATAATCACAATCTTGAAACATCCGAGAATTACTATCCTGAAATCTGCACAAGCCACGGCTGGCAGGAGCGCTATCAAACATGTGTCGATGCCAAGTCGGTTGGCTTGACACTCTGTTCAGGCGGTATCTTTGGCATGGGTGAGAGTTCCCGGGACCGTGAGGAGCTGCTTGAAGCGATCACCTCCCTCCAGCCCGAATCAACGCCGCTCAATTTTTACCATCCCAATCCCGCACTACCCATCAAGAGCAGAAACGTGACACAGGCAGAAGCAGTTGCGATCATTAGCAAGGCAAGAAAACTTCTGGGCAAAGAGAAACTCCTTATGGTTGCAGGAGGGAGAGAACTTCTCTTTGCCGGAAATGAGGCTATGATGTTTGAAGCTGGAGCCAATGCCATCGTCATTGGAAACTACCTGACAACAGCGGGAGAAGTGCCTCATAAAGATCTGGAAATGCTGAAGAGTCTGGGGTACACCATAGCGACAGATTGTGGAACACACTAGCATTACCCTCATCCTGACCCTATCGTTATTGATTTGGTCAAGTCCTTTTATCGCCAGAATTATTCGGATTCCCACACCGCCGATCGAAATTGTCATGGGCTCTCTATTTGGCTATATCGGCTTGATAGGGCACCATGATTATTTTGATATGATTGCTGAGATTGGCTTTCTCTATTTGATGTTTTTGGCAGGTATGGAAGTTGATCTCAAGCAGATCCTGAACAGTCCGCGTACTTTGATACAAAAATCGTTTCTCTTCATCATCATCTTGGGTTTTCTGGCACTCTTAAGCGGATGGCTTTTTGATCTTGGCAGTATCGTTGTCATCTCTCTTCCCCTCATCTCAATCGGCCTCCTGGCATCACTGTCCAGAGTCTATGGCAAAGAGCAGCCCTGGCTGCGCCTTGCTTTTATTGTGGGTATTTTGGGGGAGATCGTCAGTATCGCCACTTTGACAATACTGGATGCGGCCAGTACGATAGGATTTGGCTGGGCACTTGCGATCAAGATGGCTTATCTCCTCGCTTTCGTGCTCGTCATCTTTCTTCTCTATCGCCTGCTCAATCTTCTCTTCTGGTGGTATCCGGAACTCAAAAACGAACTGATGCCAAAATTTGATACTTCTGATCAGGATATTCGGCTGGCAATTTCACTTTTCTTTATTCTGATCTCCGTGATGCTCGTTCTGAAACTCGAACTGGCTCTGGGTGCCTTTATCGCCGGGGTCGCGATCTCTGCCTTCTTCCATCACGAAAAGAAACTTGAAGAGAAGATGTCAAGTCTTGGTTTTGGCTTTCTGGTACCACTCTTTTTTATCCATGTCGGAGCATCATTTGATTTGAGCGCACTGGCACTTCAGGGGATTGTGACAGGTGCGCTGCTGATTACTTTTTTGATGATATTGATACGTGTATTGGCAGCTATAGTACTCAAAACAATTGATGGCTCGATCAATGCACTGCTGGTAGCCGTTTCACTTTCTATGCCCTTGACTCTCTTGATAGCCGTTGCCACGATCGGCTACGAGACGCACTTGATAGATATTCTAAGCTACTATCAGTTGATCCTTGCCAGTCTCTTTGAAATACTGATCTCTATGGTGGCGATCAAATTGCTTCATGGTCGCTATCACAGAGAGGATAAATCTCTTCCTTAGCGGTTCAATCCTGCACACTTTTGATCGCTTCTCTCAACTCTTTCTCGAATTCACTGCTGCGTTCTGGATCTGTCGCTTTTTTGGCCGCACTCTCCTTTTTGGAGACTCGATTGAGATTCTTTTCAAGTACTTTGATTTTCGTATCAACTGCTGTGTCTACTTTTTCTACAGGGGAAATATCTTTATCTGCGGCAGGCGTTCCTGCGGATTTTGACTCATTTGTTTCGGTTAGATTGCTCTCTTTGACGGGGAGCAGCTTCTCTTTTTCTACTGGCTGTTTTGCACCTGCTTTGATGATACTGGCATTGTTCTCTGCTGCTTTTACCACGATAGTTTCGTTATGCTCCGGAGCAGGTTGCACAGCAAGCTTCTCCTCTGCGGCACTCACGCTCTCTCTATCTTTCTCCAGTACCTTGAGAAATGCGCTCTCTTCTTCTTCTATTTTATGAATATTTTTTTCTACAGAAAAGGGGTTTTCTGAAGCAAAAAGCGCTGATATTATCACAGAAAACAGCAAAGCTTTTTTCTCTATCATTTGTCGTCTCCTACTGATTGCAGTTGCATCAACTCAAAATACTCTTTCTGGAGGCGTTGATTTTCAGCTTTTAATTCTTT
This sequence comes from Sulfurovum sp., assembly GCA_024763175.1. Classification (GTDB taxonomy): domain Bacteria; phylum Campylobacterota; class Campylobacteria; order Campylobacterales; family Sulfurovaceae; genus SZUA-451. The sequence continues at coordinate 5,094 of JANTGA010000055.1, read as the reverse complement.
GGCTTCTTTCAGCAAAGCTTTTTTCTCATCCTGCAAGTGGCTCAAAACGGCTAGAGAGTTGTCTCCATATATCAGCACGCCCAAATAAACACCAAAAAGTATCATTGCCGCAGCAGTCATAACGATCACTCGAATCGAAAGGTCAAGGAACTCCCCGACCTTCTCTATCTTTGCAACTGCCAACTCTTACCTTCGCTTCTCGCGGCTAAAAGAGTGTATCGCCGAGATACTCAAATTGTCCCAACTCTCTTTCAATCGCCAGCAATCTGTTGTATTTTGCAATTCTGTCACTTCTCGCTGTTGAACCTGTTTTGATCTCTCCAGTATTGAGCGCCACGGCAAAATCTGCAATAAAGGCATCTTCACTCTCGCCTGACCGGTGACTCATAACGCACTTGTAACCACTTCTCTGAGCCAATCGAACCGTCTGCATTGTTTCGGATACTGTACCGATCTGGTTGGGCTTGATCAAAATAGAGTTGGCGATCCCTTTCTCGATCCCTTCATCCAGAATAGTCACATTGGTCACAAAGAGGTCGTCGCCGACAAGCTGAATCCTGTCGCTCAAAGCCTCAGTCAAATCTTTCCATCCATCCCAGTCATCTTCACTCAAACCATCTTCAATGGAGACGATGGGATATTTATCACACATATCCACATAATAAGCCGTCAGTTCCGCACTGCTGAGTTCACGATTTTCAGACTTCAGCACATAGTTGCCTTCATCGTTGACCAATTCACTGGCTGCGACATCCAATGCGATAGCGATCTCCTCTCCTGGTTTATAACCTGCCTCTTCAATCGCCTGGATAATAACAGACAAAGGCTCTTCATTGCTCTTGAGATTGGGTGCAAACCCGCCCTCATCGCCTACTGCTGTACTCTCACCCATATTATGAATGATTTTTTTGAGCTTATGATAGACTTCTGCACTGGCCCGGAGCCCATCCGAAAACTTCTCAAATCCGATCGGCATAATCATATATTCCTGAAAATCTACAGAGTTGTTGGCATGCTCACCCCCGTTGATAATATTGAGCATGGGTACCGGCATCGTCACAGCATTGGCGCCGCCCAGGTAACGATAGAGTGGCACTCCCAGACTCTTTGCTGCGGCTCTGGCGACTGCCATGGAGACACCGAGAACGGCATTGGCACCCAGGTTTGCATAATTGTCGGTACCGTCAAGCTCTTTCATCACCAAATCGATCTCAGCCTGATTGAAGGGACTCAAGCCCATCAGCGTATCAGCTATTTGTGTGTTGACATTTTCACACGCCTTCAATACACCTTTACCCATATATCGATCACCGGCATCACGGAGCTCAAGTGCTTCTCTCTTTCCCGTACTTGCCCCACTGGGAACGATTGCATTAGCTTCGGTACCATCACTCAAACGAACTGTCGCCCGAACCGTAGGATTTCCTCTGCTATCCATCACTTCATCAGCTACAACGTCATCAATATAAACCATTACACACTCCTTTAAAAATTTATGATTCATTTTATCGTAATTCACCCTAAACTATAATGGCAATCGCTATGAAACGATAAAAAAGTGAGCATTGTGTCATTTAGAGTAGAGGCGTGCTACTCTTTCGTCTCCCCGGCATCAACCAGCAGCATACTCCCGACACCCAAAGCCTCTTTGATCTTTGCCTCTACTTCTACACGAAGCTCCGGATCTTCTTTGAGTACTGCCTTGGCATTCTCTTTGCCCTGTCCCAGCTTTTTCTCGCCATAGCTGAACCATGCGCCTGACTTGTCAATAATATCAAGCTTGACGCCATAATCAATCAGCTCGCCCTCCTGGGAGATACCTTCGCCAAACATAATATCAAATTCAGCCTGCCTGAAGGGGGGTGCTACTTTGTTTTTGACAACTTTTGCCTTGACACGATTACCGATCTGAGACTCACCCTGCTTCAATGTTGCGATTCTGCGAACATCTATCCGCACTGAAGCGTAAAATTTCAGGGCATTTCCTCCTGTAGTCGTTTCCGGAGACCCATATCCCATCATGCCGATTTTCATACGAATCTGGTTGATAAAGATAACTGTGGTATTCATCTTGTGCAAAATACTTGTCAATTTGCGCAATGCTTTTGACATCAATCTGGCATGCAGGCCCACCTGCATATCTCCCATATCTCCCTCTATCTCTGATTTTGGCGTCAAAGCAGCGACTGAATCGATCACGACCAGATCCACTGCGCCGCTACGCGCCACGGTCTCGAGGACATCCAGCGCCTGCTCCCCAAAGTCCGGCTGAGAAACCAGCAAATTGTCGATATCCACACCAAGGTTTTTGGCATACATCACATCCAATGCATGCTCTGCGTCGATAAAGGCACAGACCATCCCGCGTGCCTGAGCTGACGCAATCGTCTGAAGTGCCAGTGTGGTTTTTCCTGACGACTCCGGTCCGTAGATCTCGACAACCCTGCCCTGCGGTATACCGCCTATCCCCAGCGCCATATCCAAACCCAAAGAACCGGTGCTGATTGCTTCGATCGGTTCAAATTCTTTATCACCCAGGCGCATGAGCGTCCCTTTTCCAAATGTCTTGTCGATCTGCTTGATCGCCATATTGAGCGCCTTCTGTTTGTTCGCATCCATTGCCATAGTCATCCTTTGATCCTTACTTATGATATAGTAACACCATTTTAGTAGTTTTTGGATAAAATGGCTTAAAACATTTCAAAATGACACTTTTACTTTTCAAGTACTTCATCATCACTTTTTTGATAGAATAAAATAATCTTAACAAGAAGTGATTGAGAATGAAAATTAAATTGGCACACTCTCCGGATGCAGATGATATCTTTATGTACTACGCGATCAAATTTGGCTGGGTTGATACCAGCGATTATGAATTTGACAATATCGGGCTCGATATCGAGACGCTCAATATCGAAGCGATCAAAGGCAGCTATGATGTCTCTGCGATCAGCTTCGGGATGTATCCGCTGATCAAAAATGACTATGCACTGCTGCGGACGGCGGTCAGTTTCGGTGAGGGCTATGGACCCAAACTGATACGCCGCAAAGAGAAGAGACTCAAGCGGAACTTCAGGGTAGCGCTTTCGGGAAAATATACCACCAATGCCATGCTCTTCCGACTCTATTATCCTGAGGCAAGGCCCGTCTATATGGATTTTCTGGAGATCGAATCAGCCGTGGTCCATGGTGATGTGGATGCAGGTGTGCTGATCCATGAGTCCATTCTTGACTTTGACAAGAGTCTGGAGGTCGAAAAGGAGATTTGGGATATCTGGGTCGAGCTGGCAGGAGAAGGCTTGCCCCTGCCTCTGGGTGGCATGGCGATCAGGCGCAGCCTGCCCCTCAACCGGGCCATCGAGATCGAAAATATCCTCATAGAGGGTGTCAAGGTGGCCAACAGCAAAAAAGAGGAGCTTTGCGTCAAACTAGAAGCAGACAAACTCGTCCGGATCTCAGATACAATGCTTAGCAAATACCTCGATATGTACGCTTCTGATGCATCCATCGAACTCTCGCCCCTGCAGCTCAAAGCCCTCGACAAACTCTATCAGATAGGCTATGAAAAGGGTCTCTGGGAGTGCCCGATCCATACCGAAGAGTATCTGCTGCCAAGAGCGTATGAGGCATTGAGAAAGAGCTGAATGTACTACAAAAGCATTGATTTCTCCAAATACTCCAGCATCAAGGTCGGACAGATTGAAGAGGTCCTGATCCTGGAAAAAGGAGATGCGGTACCTTCGGGCCGCTACCTCATCAGCGGCGCCAACAACCTTCTCGTCTCCCCTGCTCCTCCACCCCTGATGATGCTGGGCAAAGATTTTGCTACGATTGAGCTTGAAAGGGATATTTTGACGATCGGGACAGCGATGCCTACGGGACGCGTCGTCTCTTTCGCGCGAAAGCATGACGTGAAAGGCTTTGAGTTTTTTGCCAAATTGCCCGGGACAGTGGGCGGTATGCTGGCAATGAATGCAGGAGTGAAGTCTTACGAGATTTTCAATATCCTGCACCGTATCCAAATAGACGGGAAGTGGATCCCCAAAGAAGAGATAGCCTATGGCTATCGCTATGCAGAGCTGCCAGGCATTGCGACGGCCGCAGAGTTCAAAATCAAAAAAGGCTTTGATCAGAAACTTCTGGAGGAGCTTGTCGCGCTGCGCAGCAATCAGCCCAAAGAACCCAGTGCTGGGTCAGCATTCAAAAATCCGCCCGGAGATCATGCCGGACGACTGATCGAAGCAGTCGGACTCAAAGGAAGAAGAGAGAGGGGAATGGCTTGGAGCGAGGTGCATGCCAATTTTCTTGTCAACTTGGGTAACGGTACTTTCGAAGAGGCAGATCGGCTGCTCAAGCTCGCCAAAGAGAGGGTCTATGAAGCCTTTGGCCTCAGCCTGAAAGAGGAGATCAAAGTTCTGTAGACACTACTCCTCAAGGCAGCGAACACAGCGAATATATTGCGAATCACTGCGCTTGTGCGCATAAGGCTGTCCTGTAATAATAGCAAAGACACTCCAGTAAGTATCCCCTTTGGATGGGGTCGAACTCCAAAAATCTACATCGATAGTATGTTTGAAACGAATCTTTTTATTGTACAGGTCGACCAGTTCATCTACTTTTGGCAGACGCCAGTCATCATATCCTGCATACGACAAATAGCTGCAGTAATTCTTTGCATAGCGCCAGCTCCCTGCTTTGCCGGCAGATCTATTGTGCTTGTAGGCATAGGCCTCAGAGTCACCATACGGTGCATCCTGCCACATCAATTTTGTTGTATGATCGACATAGACATCCCCTCTATCACACGCCTCTGCGGCATTTTCATAGTGGCCAGCAGGAGCGATCCCCCCTCCTGCCATCACGATTGTTCCTGCGGTCAGCAGAAGGCTCATCAGCACACTCTTTCTCATTCTCAGCTCCTCTCAAAAACGATTATCATCTCATATTCTACTCAGACTTGGCTAAAATATACATTTTATGCATTCCACTCTTGGGCGTGTTTGCTTTTATGTTTGGTTTTTTTATAAGCGTTGCTATTCTTGAGTTTCTGGAGACGGTTGAGATTTCCCATCTCCCTTTCACGAATCAAATCCA
>JANTGA010000054.1 GCA_024763175.1 Sulfurovum sp. | reverse complement strand
GCCAAGGAGGGGTATATGCGGGAAAATCCGCAGAAAGTCAGAAAAGGATTTTTGATCAAGAGTATTCTGATTTTGATACCGATCATTCTATTGGCAGCCTATACGATGTTCAAGCTTTATGACCCGGGGCTGGTAATGCTGCTCTTTTTTTCTTCGATTTTCATTGGTGTAGGTCTCTCTGTCGCATTGACACAAAAGAGTATTTTTCAGAAGCTCTTTGGTTTACTCTTTGCTGTTATGGGAAGCGGACCGGCGCTTAGTATGCTGGGGAGCTCAGCGACACTCGAAGCACTGCTTTTCAGTCCTATGACTGCAGTTGTCATCATTCTGATCGGTATCTATGTCACGTACCGGCATCTGGGAGCCTACACGCACAAAGGTGCCTATACTCATACACAGTTACTCGGGCTGAAAGAGTTTATGACCCGGGTTAAAGAGGATGAGATACGAAGGCGACTCAAAGATGATCCGCTCTATCTCGATAAAGCACTCCCCTATGCCGTCCTTTTTGGTGTCACCAGGCACTGGCTCAAACTCTATGATACCTTGCAAGTCAGTTATCCTATCTGGTATCATGGGTCACCCGCCTATCTTGGAGACTTTTCATCCGGCGTAGGCAGTGCCGCGACACCTCCTCCCTCAAGCAGCGGCGGTTTTTCGGGTGGCGGTGGCTTCTCCGGAGGTGGCGGCGGTGGCGGCGGTGGCGGCTCCTGGTAGTGGTGCGGCTCATTATCGTAAGGCTGGAAACCTTTCTGCGGAGGCAGGGCGTCAGTTCCGCTAGATCAGTAAGAAAAAGGAAAATTAGTGCAAGAGATTACGAGAAGAAATTTTATCAAATTGGCACTCTCTATGCCTCTTATTGGGGTACTTTCCGGGTGCTCCTGGAGACCTTTCGGAGAGAAAGAGTGTCTCATTTGGACATCGATCAATGTCTGCAGTAAGACACGTCAGGGGGATGCGCATCTGATATCAAAAAATGGCAAACACTACCTGATCGACGGTGGGCATCCCGAAGTGACGCAGACGCATTTTCTGCCTTTTCTGAAGCAGCATGGGATTACGCATCTGGATGCTGTCATGATCAACCATCCGCACAGTGATCACTATGGTGGCATCAAAGCGCTCTTTGAAAATCATATCAAAGTCGATACACTCTATATGAATATGCCCACCGAGCAGCAAACAAAATGGGAGCCCTGGGGTGTACAATATCAGGATCTGGTTGATATTCAAAATCTTGCCAGGAAGAGCGGTACGCCAATCCTGCCGATCAAGCAGGGCGATACCTTTGTCTTCGACAAGAATAGTGTCATGGAAGTACTCTATATTTATGATGGCATTCATACACCCATTGGGCATACCGATATCAATGATATGTCTGCAATCACAATGATTAGAGATGGCAAAAACCGTTTTCTGTTAACCGGTGACCTCAATCGGGGGCTGGGTACTTATCTGGCAGAACACGCAAACAATCTCAAAGCAGACGTAGTTAAGATCCCCCACCATGGGACAGAAGATTTGGCACCCAACAGTTTCTTTGAGAAGGCAGCACCTCGTGATATCATCATCACGGCACCCCGGTATCTCTGGTGCAGCAAACGCTCCAACCGGATCAGGGATCTTGCTGCCAAACATCACTATGGAACCTATGTCAACGGTATCCACGGCCATATCACGGTCACTTCCTGCGGTGACAGCTACACGATTGCGACCGAAAAAAAGGTCAAAGAGCTCTGTCCTGGTGGTACCGAGAAAGATTTCAAACCGACGTGCGGAGCTTAAAAGATCTCAAGATCTTGCTTGACAAAGAGGTACAGCAACGCAATGATTATGAAGAGTTGTCCTATGCGAAGCCTGATCCGCTTCTGGTTGCTTCGCGTTACCGAGATGAGCGTATTGCACTGATCTGCGCACTTTTTGGATATGGTAATGCCCATCAGATCGTCAAGTTTCTGGATTCGCTGGATTTTTCCCTCCTGGATCAAAGTGAAGCAGTGATCGCTGAAGCACTCAGACAACACTACTATCGCTTTCAGAAGCATGAAGATGTGGTCGCACTCTTCATCGCACTGAAGCGACTGCAGGATATCGAGAGTATCGAAAACCTGTTTTATGAGGGGTATCGCAAAGAGCAGGATATCCTCAGCGGACTGTGGCACTTCATCGAAACACTCTCTTTGCTCTATCCTCATCACACTCGGGGATATCGTTTTCTCATCGGTATAAGTCCAAAAAACCCTGGACAGGCTGGAACATACAAGCGCTATATGATGTTTCTTCGCTGGATGGTACGGGATGATCATCTGGATATGGGATTGTGGCAAAAAATTGAAAAGCGGGATTTGATTATCCCTCTGGATACACATACTTTTCACGTTTCGCACAGATTGGGGCTTTTGCAGAGAAAAAGCTACGATATGAAAGCGGCACTGGAACTGACAGAGCAGTTGCGCCTCTTTGATCCGGAAGATCCGGTGAAGTATGACTTTGCACTGTATCGATTGGGACAGGAGGGGCGATATTGAACATTAAATACTTCATTACGTTCCGCATCTAAGCAAAAAAAAGTTATAATTTACCCAAATATAGAATCAAAAAGTGAGGATGTAATATGGAAGGTGTATTTACCTATATCGGTGCATTGACAGGACATGGGAATGGTATGGTGATAGGTCACTTGATTTTGGTGACAATCATTGTACTTTTGATCGCAAAAATGGCTACGAAAAGCTTGAAAGCAGTACCGGGCGGCACACAGAATGTAGCAGAGGCATTTCTCGGCGGTGTGATCGCTATGGGTCAGGATGTTATCGGTGAAAAGCTGGCACGAAAGTACCTGCCGCTGGTCGCTACGATCGGTCTCTTTGTACTGATCTCCAATCTGATCGGGATCATTCCGGGCTTCGAATCTCCGACTTCCAATATCAATGTGACGCTTCCTCTGGCGCTACTGGTTTTCTTTTACTATAACTACGAAGGGATCAGAGAACATGGTGTCGGACACTACTTTGCGCACTTTGCCGGACCGGTGAAGGTTCTGGCTCCTTTGATGTTCCCGATCGAAATTGTTTCTCATCTATCGAGAATCATTTCGCTCTCTTTCCGTCTCTTTGGTAACATCAAGGGTGATGACCTTTTCCTGTGGGTACTTTTGATGCTGGTTCCGTGGATAGCACCACTGCCTGGTTACCTCCTGTTGACGTTCTCTGCACTGCTCCAGACATTTGTCTTTATGATCCTGACTTATGTTTATCTTGCAGGTGCTGTGGCGATCGACGAGGAGCATGAAGCAGCACCAAGTCCTGCTATCGATACGATGGGCGCTGTTTAAGCAGTCGATGTGATCTAGAGATGAGGCTACGGAGATCCACTCTGGGTATACTTGTTAATTTTCTACTGGGTGTCGCTTGGGCTCTCGTCCTGATCGGCGCGCTCTATACGTTTTTTATCTATTATAGGGTCAGTATGATCGATGCGATTGTCATGACTTTCCTGGGACTGCTTCCCGGACTCTTTCTCGTAGCCATACTGGAGTACTTGATCGTTGGTATAGAACGACTTGAAGAGGCCAAAAGACAGACAGTACTACTTGAAAAACTACTTCAACAACAACAGACTACAAAAAAAATAGACACGACAGAAAGATTCTAGTCTGTCTACAGAGCAGATATTATGATCTTTTATGCTATCACTGACCCCCAAAATTTTTCATTCATATCTATGGATACTGACTTGAAGCGTATTGCCCGAAAGGCGAACATGATCGTCTATCGCGACAAGGAGAACCCTGATTATCATCTGTATGCGGAACATTTTGTAACGCAAGCCAGGCATTATCCCTTTGACAAAGTTCTGCTGCATGGTGCTGTTGATTTGGCTTGGAAACTGAAAGCAGATGGCGTCCATCTGACAAGCAGACAATTTTCCGACATCGCAGCAGCAAAGGAGCTGGGCCTTTTTGTCATCATCAGCTGTCATACGGTAGAGGAGGCCAAGAGTGCTGAAATGTTGGGTGCAGATATGATTACTTACAGTCCTGTATTTGCGACACCGAATAAGGGCAAACCCCTTGGTTTAGGCGCGCTAAAAGAGTTAAAAGGTATAATATCTTTACCAATCATTGCCCTTGGCGGCATACTGACACAAGCAGAGGTCAATGCCTGTCAATCAGCAGGCGCATCGGGTTTTGCTTCGATCAGATTTTTTCAATAAAGGTTATTTGATGTTTGAAACGGTTATCGGTTTGGAAGTTCATGTGCAGCTCAACACCAGGACAAAAATTTTCTGTTCCTGCCCTACAAGTTTTGCAGCGCATCAAAACAGCAATACCTGCCCTACCTGTCTGGCGCTGCCTGGAGCTTTGCCTGTCCTCAATCTCGAAGCAGTGAAGAAAGCGATGTCGTTTGGCTATGCTGTCAATGCAGTTGTCAACAAGCGATCGATTTTCAACCGAAAGAGTTATTTTTATCCTGATAGCCCTATGGCTTATCAGATCTCCCAATTCGACATTCCAATTGTCGGAAAAGGAAGTCTGCGTATCGATTTTGAGGATGGTAGTGAAAAAAACATAGGAATCACCCGTGCACACCTTGAAGCGGATGCAGGGAAAAATATGCACGAAGGAGATATCTCAAAAGTAGATTTGAATCGTGCAGGTACCCCACTGCTTGAAATCGTATCGGAGCCGGACATGCGCAGCCCTGAAGAGGCTGTGCTCTATCTCAAGAAGCTCCATTCGATCGTACGCTACCTGGATATTTCTGATGCGAATATGCAAGAGGGCTCCTTCCGTTGTGACGTCAATGTCTCTATCCGGCCCAAGGGACAAGAAGAGTTTGGAACGCGGGTAGAAATCAAAAACATTAACTCATTCCGTTTTGTCAAGGCTGCGATCGAGTATGAAGTACTGCGGCAGACCGAAGCATATGAGGATGGTCTCTATGACCAGGAGGTCTACCAGGAGACGCGACTCTGGGATGTGGCGAAGGGTGTGACCAAATCAATGCGAGGCAAAGAGGATAGTGCTGACTATCGATATTTCCCGGACCCTGATCTGAGACCTGTGATTGTTACGGATGAGATGATGGAAGAAGCGAAGATTATTCCGGAACTTCCCGACGAGAAGGTCGAGCGCTATGTTGATGTGCTGGGTATCAGACGCGTTGATGCCCTGGTTATCTGTGCCGATAAAGAGATGGCATACTATTTTGAGACAATGCTTGATAGCGGTGCCAAAGCTAAAAATGCAGTGACCTGGCTCACCTCTGAGTTGCTGGGCAGGCTCAACAAAACTGGTCAAAGCATTCAGGATTCGCCTGTCGAAGCAAAGACACTTGGTGCGTTGATTTTGAAGATCGAGGATGATACGGTTTCCGGCAAGGGTGCCAAAGAGGTGCTTGACTTTATGATGGAAAATGAAGAGCGTGATATCGATACGATTATTGAGACATTGGGCTTGGCACAGTTGAGTGATGATGGCGCTATCCTTGCGATGATTGATGAGATTCTCGCTAACAATCAAGATAAAGTAGAGCAGTATAAAGGTGGAAAAGAGAAGCTTTTTGGTTTCTTTGTAGGGCAGACGATGAAGGCAAGCAAAGGAAGTGCCAATCCAGGTAAAGTGAATGCCCTTCTCAAAGAACGCCTCGGCTAGGATCATCAAAAGATGCAGTTGATACGGCTATGGATACTGACAACTGCAAAGAGGCTCAACCGTTCTGCACGCTATAAGCATGTCAAAAAAAATATCAACGAAATACTCAACAATCCCGAAAATCCCTTCAAAAAGTATATTGACCTGGTGATGATGTTCTTTATCATCACTTCTGTGGCAATCCTGGTCTACGAAGTGCAGCATGCTGTACCGGAGTGGATGGATGCTTATGATATCTATTTTGTTTCATCGGTTTTTTTAGTCGAATATCTGCTGCGGCTATGGGTCCATACTGACTTGTACAAGATGGTCATAAGTGCTTCCAAGAGGGCGCATATTTTGGAGATTGAATTTTCTTTGAGAGTACCAATGATCAAAGCGATCAAAAAGACAGCCAAATATATGCTCACGCCAGCGATGATCATCGATTTTCTTGCAATCCTTCCAGCATATAGAGAGTTGAGGATTTTGCGTGTTTTTGTTCTCTTCCGTGTTTTCAAGCTCTTGCGATACACAAAAAGTATCAACCAATTCGTCGAAGTTTTACAGAACAAACGCTTCGAACTCCTCACGCTGCTTTTTCTCCTGATGTTTGTCATGGTGACAGCAGGGATCGCGATCTATATTTTCGAGGAGCACCTCAATCCGCAGATCAACTCTCTTTTTGATGCGCTTTACTGGGCCCTGGTAACGATCGCGACGGTAGGCTATGGTGACATTTCGCCCGTGACACATGAGGGAAGGGTCGTTTCGATGATTATTATTGTAACCGGGATTGCGATGATCTCCTTTGCTACTTCGGTGATCGTTTCAGCTTTTTCGGAAAAACTGATCCAGCTCAAAGAGAGTCGAATCATCGAACAAGTCAATAAAAGTGAAGAATTTTTACTGATTTGCGGCTACGGGCAAATGACTAAGATGTTTATGCGGCAGCGGGAGAGTGATGATCATGACTATGTGATCCTCGAGAAAGACAAGGATAAATATAACCAAGCGATCAAAGATGGCTATGATGCCGTCAAAGAGGATGCCAGTCGTCATGACACGTTGGCAAAATTCAATGTGGAGTATTCCAGGATCACGATTCTCTGCCTGCTGAACAGTGATATCGAAAATATCTATATTTCACTTAATGCAAAAAGTGTTTCGCATCATATACGGGTGATCGCGAGAGCCAGTAATGCCTCTATGGTGCAGAAGTTCAAGCGTGCAGGAGTGGACCATGTATTGCTGCCAAACAGTGTCGCTACAATGATGATGCAGACGGCGATCATCGAGCCTCACCTCTACAAGGCTGCCCATGCCATACTGACCGGTAAAGATGTAGCTGTTTTTGATGAGGTACGACTCTATCCCGAAGATGCACTGGTCGGAAAGCGTGTCAAGGAGATCAGTTTCAAAAAAATGCGGCTACTTCTGATGGCTATCGAGAAGGCTGAGGATCGAGAATTTCTCTTCAATCCGTCAAGCGATACTGTTTTGAAGAGTGGTGACGTACTGATCTTGATGGGGTATCGAATCGGCTTGGAGTATTTCAAAGAATTTTATCACGAGAGTGTCAAATGAATCGAAAAATCTTCCTCTTTGGTTATGGGAAACATGGCAGGGCTATCGCCAAAGGGTTGATGGGAAAAGGTTTCAGACTGTCGATCATAGAGTCGGATAAAAAAAATCACAAAGCCTCCAAGGCAGATGGCTTTACCGATACGATACTCTTTGATGTGACGGATGATGATAATCTGGAAGCATTGGTGGTAGCACCGGAGGATGAGCTGATCTGTGTGATGGATGATGAGCATCTCAATGTCTTTTTGGCTCTCTCTCTGAGGCCGCTCTTTCCAGAGTGCTATATCTTGGCTATTTCAGGCTCTATCTATACGAGTCAAAAGTTGCTCATGGCCGGTGCCGACAAAGTCATCGATCTCTATGAGGTGAGCGCCAATCGTATTCACAATCTCTTGAAGCGGCCAGTATCCACGAGATTTCTTGACAAAATCCTCTCGGACAATAACGGTTTCAGTTTTAGAGAAATCGAGGTACCGGAGGGGTCATTTTTGAATGGTGTCATGGTGGAAGATGTCAATTTTTACGTTTGCAGGGTATTGCTGATCGGTTTGGTGGATTTAGGGCAAGGAGAACACTTCAGGTTTATTACCAGTGGCGATGAGTATACATTGGATAGCGGTGATCAAATCGTATGTCTTGGCATGGATAAAGATCTGGATAACTTTGAAGCAATGATCAAAAAAAGTGAGGAGACGATATGCGTATGGCCATCATAGGAGCGGGGAAATGGGGGCAGGCGCTCTATCATGCCTATGCCCAAAAGAACGACTGTGTGATCTATTCACGCACAGTCAGGGAGATCGAAAATTTTGTTTCTTTGGATCAGGCACTGGAGAGGGAGTATCTAGTTATGGCACTGCCGGCACAGATCGTGAGAGGATGGATGGAAGACAATTTTGACGATAGAGGCCAGCAGATCGCCGTCGCTGCCAAAGGGATCGAAACAGAAACAGGTGCGTTTCTCAATGATATATACGGCGCGTATCTGCCTGATGAAAGAATGGTGTATATTTCCGGCCCCTCGTTCGCTGCGGAAGTAAAGCAATCGCTGCCTACTGCATTGATGTTCAGCTCTGTCAATGGAGCTTTGGCCCGGACATTTGCCGATGCACTTCCAACTTATATCAAGGGCTATGTTGATAATGATGTGGTCGGTGCAGAAGTATCAGGTGCCTATAAAAACGTGATCGCGATCGCCGGCGGTGTATCGGATGGCTTGCGTCTGGGCAACAATGCCAGGGCGGCTCTGATCTCCAGGGGATTGGTAGAGATGGCCCGTTTCGGTGAGCATTTCGGGGCAAGGGCAGAGACCTTTCTCTCGCTGGGCGGTGCTGGTGACCTTTTCCTGACTGCCAGCTCGAAATTATCACGTAACTACAGAGTAGGGCTTGGCTTGGCCGAGGGGAAAAAGATGGAGGAGATACTCGATGAGCTTGGAGAGGTAGCCGAGGGCGTCCCAACCGCACTGGCGATCCATCGTATCGCTGCCAAAGAAGATCTTTATCTGCCTATCGCCGAAGAGGTCTACGAGATGGTCGAAGAGGGAAAAGATCCACACGAAAGTGTCAGAAATCTGCTGGGGTGAACCAATAGGATGAGATTTAAAACTATTGACAAATAATTTTGTGATACATCTTATTGTATAATACTACTAAAGCTAAGATATGAATCGCGATTTGGATTTAAAAGAGCAGAGGGTGTAGCGGGAGATACCCAAAACCCTTTGCTTGAAGCAAATAAGAGAAGGAAATCAATGGAAGAGTTTTTAGCCAAGGCCAAAGCAAGTGCACAGATCATCGCCACGATGCAGAGTGCTGAAAAGAATAGAGTGCTCGTTGAGATGGCGGATGCTTTGGTCGCACAGAGTGGCCGGATCATCACAGAGAATGAGAAAGATATGCGTGAAGGAGAAGCAAACGGGCTTGACAGTGCTCTGCTCGATCGTCTGCTGCTCGATGAGGGCAGGATCGGTGGGATGGCGCAGTCGCTTCGTGAAATTTCTCAGCTCAAAGAGCCTGTTGGGAGAGTATTGGAAGGATGGATGAGCGAGGACAATCTGCGCATCGAGAAGGTCTCTGTGCCTATCGGTGTCATCGGTGTCATCTATGAGTCTCGTCCCAATGTCACCTCTGATGTCGGTGCACTCTGTTTCAAAAGCGGCAATGTCGCGATCCTCAAGGGGGGCAAAGAGGCGGAGTACTCCAACCAAATCATTGCCGAAATACTACAGGAAGTTCTGGAACAAAACAGTCTCCCCAAAGAGATCATTTCACTGCTTCCCGACAGCTCACGCGAGGGCGTCTCAAGGCTGATCAAAATGGACCAATATGTTGATCTGATTGTACCCAGGGGCGGAGAGGGTTTGATCCGCTATATTTCCCAAAATGCTTCGGTGCCTGTCGTGAAACACGACAAAGGTTTGTGTCATACCTATATTCATAAAGATGCCGATCTGGAGCAGGCAGTGGCGATCGCAGTCAATGCCAAGTGTCAGCGTCCCGGTGTCTGCAATGCGATGGAGACACTGCTGGTAGATAGAGCGCTTGCGGCAGAAGCACTGCCCAGACTTTATGCCGCACTCAATGCCGAAAAGACAGAGATGCGCGGGGATCCCGAAGTGCAGGAGATCATCGAAGTAGAGTTGGCAACGGCAGAGGATTTCGACACGGAGTATCTTGCCAATATTCTCAGCATCAAAGTGGTCGAGGGTGTGGATGAAGCGATCGATCATATCGCCACGTATGGATCGGGACACTCTGAGGCGATCATTACCGAGAACTATACGGCAGCGGAAGCATTTCTCAATCGTGTCGATGCAGCCTGTGTCTATGTCAATGCCAGTACACGCTTTACCGATGGCGGTGCGTTTGGATTTGGTGCCGAAGTCGGTATCTCGACCAACAAACTCCACGCACGCGGTCCAATGGGGATCAATGAGCTGACAACTTACAAGTACAAGATATATGGACACGGAGAAATCCGAACCTAAATGAAAAAAGGGCAGGATGAGGTACTCAAGATCACAGGCTTGGATTTTGGGTACACCAAAAAGAAGATGCTCTATCACAGCTTCGCTTTGAGTCTCAAGAGGGGCGAAATCGTCTCGATCGTAGGCAAAAGCGGCAGCGGCAAATCAACTCTTTTTGAACTCATCTCCGGAAATCTCAAGCCATTGGCCGGCAGGATCGAAAGCGGCAGAGTGGCTTGGGTTTTTCAAGATCCCTACAGCTCTTTCCATCCCAGCTACAGGATCGTTGACCAGATCAAAGATGTGGCATCCATAGCGGGAATGAAGGGTTTGGCGGCTGAGATGGGCATCGGCCTCGAACTGCTCGAGAAGCTGCCGCACGAACTTTCCGGCGGTCAGTTGCAGCGATGCAGTATCCTGCGTGCCCTGCTGATGAAGCCTGATTTGATACTCTGTGATGAGCCGACCAGTGCCTTGGACAATGTCATTCAGCTCGATGTGATGAAGCTGATGCTGAGGTTTTTGGATAGGGTTGGCATTCTTTTGATTACCCATGATATGGATCTTGCCCGTTGGTCCAGCGATACGATTATTTCGATCGATCACGAAGAGAAAAAGCATACCGATGCTGCTTAAAGTCATAGGATTCTTTCTGCTCTCTGTCGTCTTGCTCTGGTGTGATTCAAACGAAACCGCAAAGTTCGACCATTCCCTTTTTGCCGAAGAGAAGATCGAGCTGCCCTCTCATTTGATTCATTTTGCTTTTGAGGGGAAGCACCATCTCGAAGCGGGTGATTTCCAAAGTGCATTGGGTGTCGACAGCAAAAGCTTTTTTGCATTCTGGAGCGACAAGAAGCCTACGATCAAAGACAAGCTCCTTCCTACGCTCGAAGAATCGCTGCGAAGCTACCTGGATTCTGAAGGTTTCTATGATGCGACGTATACAATCAAGACGAACAAAACAGATGTTTTTGTGACAGTCAAAGAGGGAGAGCCTGTCAGAGTCGCTGATATCAATATCAGCAGTGATTATGATATTTCAGCGCTTGTAACATTTGAAAAAGATGAAATTTTTACTGCCAAAAAGTTTATCACTATTAAAGGTGCCATTGTTGAGAAGATGATGAAGGAGGGCTATTGCAGCCATGAGCTTGACAGTAAAGCCTATGTAAACCTGGATAGCCATAGAGCAGATTTGAATTATCTTTTGAAAAAAGGCGGGGTGTGCACTTTTGGAGAGGTTACCGTCAAAGGAGAGAAGACGATCGATGAAGAGGTGATCATCTCCCATATCAGGGCAAGAAAAGGGAAGCGATTCAGCACAGAGCGGATACAGGAGAGTTATGATGCCCTCTATGCACTCGATGCTTTTGACGGAGTGGCTATCAACTATGATCGGAAATTCTATAATGTTGTACCGATAGATGTTGTCGTGGCTGAGATTTCAAAACCATGGTCTTTTGTCGGGGGTATCGAATATGACACCAATGTCGGAGCAGGTGCACATACTGAAATCATTCGAAAAAACTTTATGGGTAATGCCAAGAAGCTTTCGATGAAGCTGCAATACTCCAAGATCGAACAAGTGGCTGAAGTGTCACTTTTTACACCGGCACTCTTTGGTTTTGGTGATTACTATTTTGACTCCTTTGCCTCCATAGGATACAGCAATCTGGAGTATACAGGTTTTATGGAAAAAAAGGGCTACGCGCGGGCGTATCTGGGATATACCAACGAAGCGTGGGAGGTCCGTGCCGGTTTTGCGCTGGAAAATATAGAAATCTCACTCTTAAACGATTATGATGAGACGAAATTGACACAGGCTATTTCACCAGGAACCTTTTTCCTCGCTTATCCCTTCTTATATTTTACGTATGACAAAAGAGACTCCAAGCTAAATCCAAAATATGGTTACTATTTTTCGGGGATGGCGGAGTATGGCCTGCCTTATGATTCGCAAGCCAGTGCCTATTTGAAATATTCACTGGAGGGAAGAGCGATCTATACGGTCAATAATCTGATCATGGCCATAGTCGCAAAAATGGGCATCGTCGATGAGACACAGAATGAAGTTCCGGAGTCCAAGCTCTTCTTTGGCGGCGGCTCCTACAGCAACCGCGCGTATGGATACAAACGAATGGGTGTGATCCTCTCACCCACCCGCTATGGCATCGAGGGTGCCAAGACGATGGCAAACCTCAGTCTGGAGGCGGACTATCCGCTGATGGGTAAGCTATACGGTGCCGTCTTCACTGACAACACGATGCTGACGATCAACAGCTACGATTTCAGCGGCGATATTATCACTTCAGCCGGAGTGGGACTGCGCTATATGAC
>JANTGA010000053.1 GCA_024763175.1 Sulfurovum sp. | reverse complement strand
TTCACCCTCGGCATCATCACTGAATGTCGCGTCAAAATCTTCTCTCAGGCTTGCCAGCTCATCTGCCGTCAACTTAAATTTTCCCTCTTCTTCCAATGCTTCAAGCAGCTCTCTTGTACGCGAAGCACCGTATTTGTCAAACATTACACGCTCGATATTGGAGCTTTTGAGGATATCCATCGCCGGTGATTCTGTCTGGATCAACTCTCTATCCCTTAAATCATAGATGCCCGTATTGATCCAGTCTGTAAGGATATTGTTGATATTGGATGCGATCAGGATTTTTTTGACCGGCAAACCTGCCTTTTTGGCATAGTAGGCACCCAAAGCATTTCCGAAATTACCGCTGGGAACGACCATGTAGACAGGATCACTCAGCCCAATCACTTCTTTTCGAACCAATTCCAGGTAACTATGTATATGATAAATGATTTGAAAGATAATGCGTCCGAAATTGACAGAGTTTGCCGCTGAGAGCTTAATGTTTCGCCTGCTAAGCTCATCTTTGAAATCCTGCGAAGAGAGTAGCTCCTTGAGGCTGCTCTGCGTATCATCAAAGTTCCCCTTGACGCCGATCACTTTGAGATTTTCTCCATCTTCTGTCACCATCTGAAGCTTTTGTACGTCACTGGTGCCACCCTCCGGATAGAGACAGACGACTTTGATATTGGACTGGTTTTTGAAAGTCTCCAGTGTTGCCGGACCGGTATCGCCGCTGGTGGCTGCCATAATGAGATAGTTTTCACCTCTCTCCTGTGCCAATTTACTGAGAATATAACCAAAAGGCTGAAGTGCCATATCTTTAAATGCGCGTGTCTGCCCATGGTAGAGCTCACTGACAAAACAATCATCTTCAATCTGAACAAGAGGTACAGGATCTGTCGGATCATCAAATGCATCATAACGATCGAGTGCTTCCGAGATCGTGACAGCATCAATATCGATATCAAACACCTGTAAAAAATCGGCAGCCAACTCTTTATAGTGACTCTCGAGATGTTTACTTAAAAAGGCACTGTCCAGCACCGGGAGTGATTCGGGCACATAGAGCCCGCCAAAACTGGCACCGGGATTTAAAATCGCATCCGAAAAATGTATTTTCTCTGCTCTGCTTCCATCATTGCCACGCGTTTCTATAAACTGCATATTTACTTATCCTGCCTATACTTTTAGATTATTATAACAAAAAAATCAATTTTCCACTTCATCCATCAAAACAGTAATAATATCTGTCATCGTCAACATACCCTGAAGTTCGTTATAGTCGATCACCAAAAGTCGCTTGATACTCCTCTGTACCATCATACGCGCTGCATACTTGACATCCAGTTTGGCTGAGACGGAGAGGGATGGCAAGGCGGCTATATCATACACATTCAGCAGATCTATATCACCATCTTCCGCTACGATACTCTGCAAAATATTTTTGAAAGTTACCAAGCCGTATGCCCCGTTTGCACCGTTTTTTTCAACCACCAAAGATCGTACTCTGCCGATCTTCATCTTCTGCAGCGCATCTCTCACTGATGACATTTGAGGTATCATTATCAACCTCTCTACCGGCGTCATAATCTCTTCTACTAACATTTTTACTCCTTTTATAAGAGATGACTGATGTCATCTTTGAATTTATGTAACTCTTCGATATCCAATCCCACAACATGGCTTAGGGGCAAGGTGAAAGCCAAGCTGTTGTTTGCGAGGTTATCCAAATCACAGCTGGATCTGATCGCTCGCAAGACCTTGATCGAGACCCTTGCAGGCAGCACAAAAAGCAAAACAGAAACATTCTCCTCAAGTGTCAAGCCAAAAAATATCTTTTTCTCCTTCAGTCCCAGGTTGCGGCCATGCAGGATGGTGACACTCCCCGCGCCTGCCTCTTTTGCCACCTTGATAACCTCTTCTTCGTGCTTGTCTTCAACAACGACTATCAGTGCACTGAATTTCATGTTTCCTCCTTGTTAGTGATTTTTTTTCGCTCAAACTCTACATAGGTACTATAGAGCATGACGGTGAGCATCGGAAAGAGTGATGCAAAGGCGATCAGTCCAAATCCATCTATCAGAGGATTTCTGCCTTCGATATTTTCCGCCAATCCAAGACCCAATGCCGCCACAAGCGGAACAGTCACTGTTGATGTCGTCACCCCGCCGCTGTCATAGGCGATCGGGATGATATATCTGGGGGCAAAATAGGTTATGATAATCACCAGAATATATCCGGCGATAATATGGTAATGTATAGGGTCTCCGGCAACGATACGATAGGAACCCAGGGCAATGCCAATCGCAACCCCCAAAGCGACGACAATTCTCAGAACCGTCTGTTTGATCGTGCCACCGCTGATCTCTTCTGCTTTGATGGCGATAGCCAAAAGTGCCGGTTCCGCCATCGTCGTCGAAAAACCGATCATAAAGGCAAAGAGATAGATCAGGAGATTGTTTTTCATCGCTGTCAATTGAAAAGCGATCGTCTCCCCGATCGGAAACAACCCCATCTCCAAGCCGACTATAAAAGCATAGAGTCCCAAAATCACCAGGATAATCCCCGCGATAATCTTATGGAGATGTGTGACAGATTTTCGAATCACAAGGTACTGGAAGAAGAAAATCACCACCAAGATCGGAAGAACATCCTGGATGACACCCACAAGTTCCATCAAAATATCGATCCACTGAAAATCAATGATCGTGACCTCTTCAAGCTTTTTCAACACCTCTTTTGAGGTATTGACGGCTTTGCCTGCTATCGTAGGAGCCGATGAATAGACGATAATCCCGTATGCCTGCACAAAAATCATTGGCATCAGGGATGCAAAAGCGATCAAGCCAAAGCCGTCAATTGCAGGGTTCCTTCCTTTAATACTCGAAGCGAGTCCTATTCCCAGTGCAGCGACCAGAGGAACAGTCACAGTGGAAGTTGTCACACCGCCGCTGTCATATGCCAATCCTATGATCTCTTTGGGCGCAAAAAAAGTGGTTACCACGACGATCACATATCCAGTAATGATATAATACTGAATCGGATGTCCTACCAAAATACGGAAAACCCCCAATGCGATAGCGAAGCCAACCGAAAGCGCCACTGTCATACGCAGGAAAAAAGCATCGATAAGCCCTCCGCTGATGACGGCTGCCTTGTCTGCTATGGCTATGAGTGCCGGCTCGGCAATTGTCGTGGAGAAGCCTATCATAAAAGCAAAAAGAAGCAGCCAGAAGAGTGAGCTTTTTTTGGCAAAATCTGTTGCCAGGTTTTCCCCTATGGGAAAAATCCCCAGCTCCAGCCCGCGAATAAAGAGAGCCAATCCTATTGCCACGATAACCAGTCCAATGACAATTGAAGTCAAATTTTCGGGTACAGCCCGCACGACAAAGATCTGGAAAAAAGCCACCACCAAAACAATGGGAACCAGATCCTTAAAAGAGTTACGAAGATCCTGATAAAAAACGTTTAAACTCTCTTGTATCATCCAAAAATCCTACTCTGCTCCAAGGCTTATTTGATTGTTTTTTGCAGCTTCAGCAAAAAGAAATCTTTGGCATTGCTATAGCTGTCACTCTCTCCGACTACAACGATACTGCCATCACTGGTACGCGTAACACCATGGGCAATATCCGTATTGCGATCACCGTAAAGCCCTGACCAGAAGAGTTCTCCATTTCGATCAAGCGCCAGGATATAGACATCATAGACCCCTTCTCCCATAGAATCAGTCCCGCCGGCGATGATGAAGTCGCCCTCCCGTGTCACCGTCACGGCATTGGCAAAATCATAGCGCTTGTAGCCATAGATCTTGTGCCAGATCAGCTTGCCCTCTTTGCTGAATTTCAACACTGTCAAGTCTGTCTGCTTGCTCCCCCATGAGCGCGTCGAACCTGCTGCCACAATGCCCCCATCGAGTGTCGGCGTCACACCATTGAGGATATCTTCATACTCTCCGCCGTAAGTCCGTGCCCAGATTTTTTTGCCGTTTTGGTCCATCTTGAGAACAAAGAAGTCACTGTCTCCGACACGGTCAATCTCCCTCGATCCGACAAGCACCAGGCTTCCGTCCAGCGTGCGCGTCATTCCCCGTACCAGCTCCTCTTTCTCTCCTCCCATCTTTTGCTCAGAGAGCATGCGACCATTTTTGTCCATCTTGACAATATAGATATCTTTGTATCCATTGCCAAAGGATTCCGTCTCGCCTACGACGATAGCACCGCCGTCATCTGTCCCGGCAATCGCGCGTCCATACTCGGCACGCTCCTTGCCGAAAGTCGTCTGCCAAATTCCTTTTCCATCCAGAGAGATCTTTGCCACATAGATATCACGGTCTCTTTTTGCACTGAACGATCGGCTTGTTCCAGCTACCAGAATTGAGCCGTCTTTTGCCCGGGAGATCCCTGAAGCCATATCCATATTTTTGCCGCCAAGCATCTTGCGCCAGATTGTTTTTCCTTTGGCATTGACACGCGTCACACAAATATCACTCTGCTGCGCATCAAATGATTTGCAGGTACCGGCTACAGCAACATCGCCATTTTCGAGTGCCACTGTAGCCACTGCTCTATCTGTATCATTGCCGCCATACGTCTCCTGCCATACTTTTTCAAAGACTGCTTTTTTCTTCGTGTGCTGCACCTGGGCAGCCATAGCGACTGTACTTCCCAGCAGCAAGCCAATTGCTATCAGTTTTATATTTTTTATGCTCATATGAAACTCCTTTTTCACTATTATACATAAAATTATTATGTTCAGCTATAAAAACAGCATCAGGTAGCCGGTAGCTTCAGGATGTGGCTCCTGTGGCAATCATTTGCAGGGATCAAAGCTCAATGCAGGTTCCTATACCTGAACTTGTCAATACCTCCAGCAAGATTGAGTGCTCCACCCGACCATCGATGATATGGGCTTTTTTGACGCCGCCTCTCAGCGCCTCGATACAAGCATCGACTTTTGGCACCATACCGCCGGCGATGGTAGTATTCTCCTTGAGTTCTTCTGTCTTCTCAATATCAAGATTGGTGATGAGCGACATCTCTTTATCCAATACACCGGATGTGTCTGTCAAGAAGAGCACTTTTCGTGCCTGCAGTGCTACCGCTATCCGGCTGGCGGCAAGATCCGCATTGATATTAAATCCGGGGTGACCCACTGTACTGCTCGAAGCGATCGGAGCAATGACCGGCACAAACCCATCTTCGATGATATTGTCCACGATCTGGGTATTGACATTCTCTATGACACCTGTATAGCCGAAATTTTTGAAGTCTTTGGATCGGGCTTCCAAAAAGTTGGCATCTTTTCCTGAGATCCCTATGGCCTTGCCCCCGTGGTTGTTGAGCAGCGAAACGATCTCTTTGTTGATTTCGCCGCTGAGTACCATCTCTACAATACGCATCACTTCTTTGGTCGTCACGCGCTGTCCATCTACAAAACGTGTCGGTACCCCCAGCTCAGCAAGCAGGTCTGTGATGCTCTTGCCGCCCCCATGTACAACGATGGGCTTCATACCCACAGTGTGAAGCAGGACGATATCCTGTGCAAACTTCTCTTTGAGAGCATCGCTCGTCTGGGCTGATCCGCCATATTTGATCACGATCTTTTCATCATGGAATTTTTTGATGAAGGGGAGTGCATCCAACAGTGTTTTGACGACATCTATTTTATGTTTCATTTTTATTTTTTTTCCTTATATGTGAAGATTCCCGTTGTATTGTGTGCGCTATCTTTTTCCAGTATTTCTCTTCTACTTCCAGCTCCAGCTGTATGATCGAGAGAGGAAAGCCAAACCCTTCCATCTTGACTGCATCTTTTTGTGTCACCAGCAGTGTATCAGCGCCACACTCATCCATACGTTTACCAAGCCTCTCCTCATCGAAGTAAGCATGATCAGAAAGATAGTATCTGGCAACGACACCATCAGGGAGATAGGGATCAAGCCTTTCCGGGTGAGAGATAGCTGTCGCCAGAAGCATCTTTGGGCCAAGATTATGATAAAAAACTTTTCTTTTGAAGTCTCTATTCTCCTTCAAGACTAGATCAGCATATCGTTTCACAAAAGAAAATTCCCGAAAGGGCCCGGCAGGAAATGGCAATCGATTGGTGATACTCTCTGGCTCCAGCACTATATCAAACTTCTCAATATTGACCCGATTGAATCCATCATCCAAAATGATCAGTTTAGCACCCTCGCCAATCGCCTTGTGGATAGCCATCTTGCGATTCTCACTGACAATCACGCTGCACTGTGGCAGTGACTTCGCCATCAGCATCGCCTCATCGCCGCTCTCTTCGACTGAGGCAAGTATGACTCCCCTGCGGCTTACTTCGACCAACCCGCTACTCTGCCTGCCATATCCTCTGGAGACAATCGCTGCCCCCGGATAGCGCGTCGCCAGGGCAATCACAAACGGTGTCTTGCCGCTACCGCCAACGATGAGGTTTCCTATGCTGATGACGGGTAATGAAAATTTTTCCCGTTTTGCCAGAAATCGCCTGAACAACATCAAACTTCCATAAAGAAGCGAAAAGGGAAACAGTAGAAGTATGATACAGAAGTGGTAAGGTTTTGGAGCAAAAAAAAGTCTCTCGAAAAAGTCCTCTATCTCTCTTTTCACGATCACTATCTACAAATTTCCATTTATCTAAATATGTGCCTGGGCTACCTTTTTGACAGCTTCGCAGATATGGTCGACCTCATCATCTTTCAAAGAGCTGTAGATCGGCAGCGACATCGCCTGCTGATAGACACCCAGTGCTGTTGGAAAATCAAAAACTTTCAGTGAATACTTTTGTTTATAGTATCGCATAAAGTGCAGTGGAATATAGTGCAGTCCGATATTGATTCCCTCTTTTTTCAACTCTCTGGCAAAATGATCACGGTTTTTGTCGATCTCAATGATGAAGTGGCGAAAGATATGTTCTCCATTGTTTTGTGGTAATGTGACGTGAGAAAGATTTTGGAGCTGCTCCATATAGCGTTGTGCGATCACACTGCGTCTCTCAAGGCTTGCGTCAAGCTTTTCGAACTGTGCCAGGCAGAAAGCCGCATTGATCTCACTCATATCATACTTCCAGCCGATATCAACAACATCATAGAGATAATCTACTTCATCGTAGGAGCCGCCCTTTTCATTGCTGATCGCGTGCGTACGAAAAAGTTTGGCACGCTTATAGAATGCCTCATCATTGGTAACAAACATACCTCCCTGAACAACACTTTGGTTCAGATGAGGGGCAAAACTGAATGTCGTGATAGCTGCACCTGTATTACCGACTTTGGCACCTTGATAATGGGCACCCATCGCATCGCTGGCATCTTCGATCACTTTGACATTATGTGATTTCGCGATTTCATAAAGTCGATGCAGATCCGTCGTCTGTCCTGCCATATGATTGATGATCACAGCACGCAGTTTTTTACTCTTGTTTTTGGCTAACACCTGATCGAGCTTCTTCAGGTCGATATTGTAGCTCTCCCTCTCACAGTCAACGAAGATCGGTTCGGCATCAAAATGGCGTACTACTTCGGGCAGGTCAGGAAAACTATTCACACTGCAGACAACTTTGTCTCCGCGCTTGAGATCGAGGGCACACATCGCTAGATGCAGTGCTGACGTACCGCTGCTGACTGCCAACGCATACTTGGCTCCAATATAATCCCGAAACTGATTTTCAAGCGCTTCAACTTTGGACTCTCCCTCCAGACTCAGCACCTCTTCGACATACTGTAACTCTTTTTCATTGATAGGGGGGATATAAAATGGTATTTCTCTTGACATATGCTACTCTTTAATAAATGAATTTTAGATTTCTTTAATTATACACTATTTATATAATAATACTATTAGCCGTAGATTTTATTTGCACTCTTTTACGCCAAGTTGTAAAAGTTCGCCACAGGAAAACCCCGCTTGCTTGCGCGCTTCTACATTGATATGCGGACGATGCTTCCCCGTCAGAGCATAGGATTTGAGTATCTCCATATAGTACGATTCTGCCTCAAGACCCCGCTCTTCACAGAGAATACGAAACCATTTATCACCTTTTTGGACGTGGACAATCTCCTCATCATAGATAAGCTCAAGCATTTTGATCAGGCGTTCTACTGCGGGGATTTTTCGTTTGTTGTGGAGTTTTTTGATGATCTGAGGATTGACATCCAGCCCACTCGCTTCATAGTAGCGCGGTATGACTGCCATACGATCGAGGATATCCCCCGCCGTGTGGCGACTCGCGTCAAAAAGTCCGCTGTGTACAGGAAAATCACCATAGTGATAGCCCAGCTCCTCCAGCAGCTCTTCGAGCATTTGAAAATGGCGG
Organism: Sulfurovum sp.; assembly: GCA_024763175.1. Classification (GTDB taxonomy): domain Bacteria; phylum Campylobacterota; class Campylobacteria; order Campylobacterales; family Sulfurovaceae; genus SZUA-451. Next base: position 4,646 of record JANTGA010000053.1, on the reverse strand, counting down.
ATCTCATCGAGAGCCACTTCCAGCCAGTCAATCTTGTAAGCCTTGGACATTTGCGGATAACGATAAACTGCATCCAGAGCCAAATCGATCGCAGAGTATTCGATATGGGCAACCGCATGGATGAGCGTCGCCAGTCCTAACGGTGTCTCGAAATCCTTGCGTGAAGGAAGCGCTCTGGGGTCTACGATCGTACAAATCGAAGCGTAAGAGGGGATCTCGAACACAGCAGGCACGAAGGCTTCTCCAAAATCTGTGCTACTTTGGGTACAATATGCCAAACACTCAATGGCATATTTTTGTTTGAGATCAATCTCATCACAGCGTATGGCCTCTTCTAAAAGTGTATAAAAATTCATAGGAGCATTATAGTCTATGCAGATTAAAATTCAACCCATGGGGTACACACAAACCAACTGCTACATCGTCACAATCAATGACAAAGATCTCATCATCGATCCCGGTATGGATGCGACTGACTGGGTCATCTCCCATACGACAAACCCTGTCGCCATTCTCAACACCCACGGCCACTTTGATCATGTCTGGAGCAATGCCGAACTGAAAAAAAAGCTGCATATTCCGATCTATACCCCCAAAGAGGATGCTTTCATGCTCAAAGAAGATCCCCTTTCGCAGGGAACTCCCTCCAGTGAACCCGACTATCTGGTAGAGGGGGATGCGACACTCGATATCCAGGGGATCAAAGTCACCTATCGGCACTTCCCCGGTCATACACCCGGGTGCAGTATTATCCAGATCGGTGATGTCTGGTTTAGCGGTGATTTTCTCTTCCAAAGATCGATCGGACGGTGGGACTTTCCCTATTCCAGCGCCGAAGATATGGCCAAAAGTCTGGAAAAAGCGATGAAAATCAAAGAGGACTTCACCCTTTATCCCGGTCATGGACTCAGTACGACCCTCAAAGCCGAACAAAAGATCATGCCATTCTGGATCAAAGAGGTAAAGGGGAGATAGCCAACAGCCATCACAATAAAGAAGTACACAAGAATAAAACTTCCCTACGTGAAGGGCAAGCGCAGGGATTTTCCCTACGCTCAATAAACTTCCGGGCTCTATTTTTTAATAAGAGAACTTATAGCCGCGTCGTCGAACGGTGTGAATGACCTGAAAGCCAAGAATGCTTTTGAGGCGCTTTCGGATTTGGTTGATCGCAACCTCTACAGTATTGTCGCTGACATACTCGGGCTCTTCCCAGAGGGCGTTGATGATCTCATCTTTGGAGAAAACCCGCTGCTTTCTGAGGGCCAAATAAGCGAGGATATCGAATGTCTTGCCGTTGAGCGAGACGATCTTTTCGTCATACTTTATCTTTTTGTTGGCGATATCGATAACCAGTTTGCCCACATCGACTTTGGTGCCGAAGAGCTGGCGCATATTGGCCAGAACTCTGGCAGCGACAAGGTCGGGCTCATCACAGTGGTCATAAATGACATCATCTACACCCAATGCAAAATGCTCTGCCTGATCAGCGACACTGTCAGTCATGATGATAATCTTTGTTTCACTCTTCTTTCGCTTAACCTCATTGACATAACGCTCTAGCGAAAATCTCACGCCTTCATCCACCACCATGACCAACTCATAATGCCTGAAATCAGTAAAGTTTGTCGCATCATATAAATCTTTTGCATTATCTACAATGCAAATGAAATATTTCTCCAGCTCTGTTTCAAGCCTTTTGACATACTCGTCATCCATGCCTATTGTTAAAATCCTCATTTTTGCTCTTTTCCTTCACTCTCAACTTGCGACCTTGACGCAAAACCGATACCGAAATAATATTTTCGGCCTCTGTTAAGGTAGGTTATACCAAAAAGTAGCTTATTTAAAAATAAAAGTAACTTTCAGGTTAATTTGATATCTTATAGCTTCAAGTACTGTTTTAAGATTTTTTGAGTGCTTTGATATAGACTCTCTTTGGTGCGGGGTACCCCTCTACAGTTCGACTGTTATCCTCCGGATCCAGGAAATCACCCAGACTTTGAGAATCAATCCATTCTGTTTTTCGCTGCTCGTCAAGCTCTGTTTTTCTGGTCGCCAAAACTTCGACGCTCTCAAATCCCGCACGATAGCACCAATTTTTCAATGCATTGATGGTAGGGATAAAATAAATATTGGGGATTTTGGAGTAGCGCCCCATCGGTGTCAGGCAGATCTCCTCCTCGCCATCTATCATAAAAGTATCCAATATCAACTCTCCGCCCTTGCTGAGGCCCTTGTAAAGAGATTTGAGCATCGCTACAGGATCACTGCGGTGGTAGAGTACTCCCAGGCAAAAAAGCAGGTCAAATCGGTGCTCATAAAACGCAACATGCTCAACACCCAGTAACTCATAGACGATCTCACTCTTCAGGAAATGGTTGATAAACTGAAATTGGGAAAATGTCACAGCAGAGGGATCGAAGCCTACCAATTTTTTGGGTTTTTCACTTTGCATCCTGAAAAGATAGTAGGCATTGTTGCATCCAATGTCCCCAACAATTTTGTCTTTGAGGTCGAAATGAGGCTCGAGGAGGTTGTATTTGATAAAGCTTTGCCACTCACTGTCAATAAACGTTTGAGAGATGCGGAAAGGGCCCTTTCGCCAAGGCTTCATCAATTGAGCAGTTTGAAATATCTGCTCCTCCTGTTGTGCTTTACATACTTTGAAGTCAATTTCAACAACATTACCTAGCGCTACTCTGCTGTTTTCGAGATTGGGTAGTGCTGCGATCGCCTCTTGAAGTGGCCGGATGTTTTTCCAGCCCAGCCATTTCCGGCGCTCCGCTCTCAGCTGATCGAGATCCAAGCGGCTACTTCACGTATGCTTTTTTGATCACCTGCTTAAAAAGCGGCACGTCTCCGGGCTGAGAAGTGGAGATATTCTCGATCTTGCGCACCACGTCCTTGCCCTTGATCACTTCACCAAAAATCGTATAGCCGCCATTGAGATGCGGAGTGACTGCTGTGGTGATAAAGAATTGGCTGCCATTGGTGTTGGGCCCACGGTTTGCCATTGCCAGCAGGAAAGGCCGATCGAAGACGACGTTGGGGGCATATTCATTTTTGAACTCTTTATGCCAAATGGATTCACCGCCCATTCCTGTCCCCTCCGGGTCTCCGCCCTGAATCATAAAACCCTTGATTACCCTGTGAAACGTTACACCGTTATAATAGCCATTTTCAGCATGGGTCGTGAAATTCTCTACAGCCAGCGGTGCAATCTCAGGAAAAAGCTTCAGCTCAATATTTCCCTGATTGGTTTGCAAAACAACGATTGGACTTTTCTGCTTGACACTCTTTTTGGCTTCAGCAGCACTACTCTGCTGCGATGACAGCAACCCTAGAAACAAAAGCCCCACTAGTATTTTTTTGATCATACATCTGCCTCACATTTGTCTATTTTTAGTTTTCTCAGTACCCGCTCAAAAAAATCACCGGCTGTGCGATGTACATCTTCCTGAAACTCCAGATAAATTGCCTGAATATCAGGACGGTCATTGGACACCTTGTCAAAAACAAAAGGGGCCAAGCCGGTCTCTTTTTTGACCTCCTGTACTGCCTCCATGATCTCCTTTTTGATCTCCTGATTGTCACCAAAAATCAGGCTCATCCCCTCATATCTCTCTTCCATCCGCACGTGCGCTTCAATTTCACCACATCTGTTTTTTGTCATTTTCCTACCTTGCATAATTGATTGAACGTGATTCTCTGATCACGTTGACTTTGATTTCACCAGGGTATTGTACCCTATCTTCGATCTCTTTTGCAATCTCTCCACTCAGCATCACTGCTTCATTGTCACCGATTTCGCCTGCATTGACAACTATACGCAGTTCTCTTCCCGCATTGATCGCGTACGCCCGTTCGACCCCCTCTTTGCTCAATGCTATCTCTTCGAGATCTTTGACCCTCTTGGTAAAGCTCTCAAGAACCTCCCTGCGGGCACCCGGCCTCGCAGCAGAGAGGGCATCAGCAGCACATACGGCAGCACTCTCTACACTATCAGGCTCTTCGTGACCATGATGGGCATAGATGGCGTTGATAACGGTTGGATGCTCATTATACTTCCTGCAAAGTTCTGCACCCAACTCTACATGAGAGCCGCCAAAATCCTGTGTCAGTGCCTTGCCGATATCATGAAGTAAACCAGCCCGAAGTGCCAACTTCTCATCTCCGCCCATCTCGGCTGCCATAACCGAAGCAAGCCGTGCCACTTCCAATGTATGCGCCAGAGCATTCTGTCCGTAGCTCGCACGATACTTCATGCGGCCCAACAGCTTGATCAGCTCTTCGTGCATCGGAAAAAGTCCCAGATCGATCAGGATATTTTCACCCTCTTCGTAAATCTTTTTATCAAACTCGGCTTTAACTTTCTCGTGAACCTCCTCGATACGACCGGGATGAATACGGCCATCTTCGATCAAAAGTTCAATGACTCTAGTCGCAATTGCCCGGCGATAGAGGTTGAAAGAGCTGACCAGGACGACACCCGGCGTCTCATCGATGACGATATCTACACCCAGTAGTGTCTCGAGTGTTTTGATATTGCGCCCCTCTTTTCCGATAATACGCCCCTTGTGATCATCGCTGGGCAGTGTGACAAGGTTGATCAGGCGTTCGCCGGCAAATTCGCCGGCATAGCG
>JANTGA010000052.1 GCA_024763175.1 Sulfurovum sp. | reverse complement strand
CGCTTATTTCAGGCACATTCCGGCATAGCTCAGCGGTAGAGTAGATGACTGTTAATCATTTGGTCCCAGGTTCGAATCCTGGTGCCGGAGCCACTTCATTAAACAATCTCCAAAAATACGACATTTTAAGACTTTTGAATTTATCCATGCTAACTATAAAACTATTTAGTTTTTTGATATGCATTCTTTCACCTTTCGCAAGAAAGAGAGGTGCAATGTCTCTAAATTAGTCTAGCTCCTGCAATTAATTGTTTATTTAAAAGTGCTATACTTTTCCTATAGCCAAGTAAAGGAGCAAAAATGGCAACAGTAGTATCTTATGGAGCAGCAGAGGTCGTGACCGGGTCATGTCACCTGCTGGAACTAGGCAGCGGTACACGCATTCTTGTAGATTGCGGTATGTTTCAGGGACGTGAAGAGCATCGCAATTTTGCTCCTTTTGATTTTGATGCAGAGAGTGTTGACTATCTGCTGGTTACCCATGCCCACCTCGATCATGTGGGTAGGATACCAAAACTGGTCAAGGAAGGCTTTAGTGGGACCATTGTTGCTACCGATGCGACTTTTGCTCTGGCAGAAGTGGTGATGCTTGACAGTGCGAAGATCATGAAAGAGGATTATCAGACCCATTACAAGAAAGCGCGGAGGAGAGGAACCGAAGGGAAGGTGCCTCAGCCGCTTTATGAGGAGAAAGATGTTGATGCTGCGCTTGCACTGCCGAAAATCATGCCAGCGTATGATCAATCTTTCGAACTCTGTAAAGATGTCACGGTCACTTACCGTAATGCCGGGCACATTCTCGGATCGGCATTTATAGAGATACGTTACAAAGAAGGGAATGAAGAACGTACGATTGTTTTCTCCGGAGATATCGGAAATGACAACGATATGGTCATCCCCAATCTTGTACCGTGTAAAGCAGCGGATTATCTTTATGTGGAATCTACCTATGGAGACCGTAATCACAAGGGTGCACTGGAGAGTGAAGAAGAATTCCGTTCCATCATTACCGATACGCTGGAAAACTGGGGAAATATCATCATTCCTTCTTTTGCCATAGAACGGACACAGGAGCTCCTTTGTATCCTCAAAGAGATGCATGACAAAGGAGAATTGCCCGAATGCAAGATCTTTCTTGACAGTCCCATGGCGACCAGAGCAACCGCGGTCTATAAAGAATTTGCAGAAGAACTTTTGAGTACCGAATGCCAGACAATAAAGAAACGTGACGGTACGGTCTTTGATTTTAAAGGATTGAACTATACGCTCACTGTGGATGAATCCAAAGCGATCAATGATGTCAATGAACGGGCGATCATCATTGCAGGAAGCGGTATGTGCAACGGAGGCAGGATACTGCATCATTTCAAGAACCGTCTATGGAACCCTAAAAATACGGTACTCTTTGTCGGTTATCAGGCAGTAGGGACATTGGGAAGACGTATAGTGGACGGTGCCAAATGGATCAAGATCTATCATGAAGACATCCGTATTAAAGCAAATATTCATACCATCAACGGTTTTTCCGCACATGCTGACCAGAACGGTATCATCAAGTGGGTAAAAGATATCGAAGATCTGCAGCGTATTTTCCTTATTCATGGAGAAGAAGATAAGCAGGAAGTCCTTAGAAAAGTCATGGGTGAAAAACTGCATGAAAAAGCACATATTGTTGAACCGGAAGAGGTGATATATCTCACATAATCGAATAACTATAGTAAAGGGAGAAGAGCATGATAGGTTATCTCATCGCACACTTTTCTTACAATATTCTCTTTCTGTGGAGTATACTCGAAGGTGAGATCGGTCTTGCCCTTGCAGGCTACATGGTAGCACAGGGAAAATTCGAATTGCCACAGGTCCTGCTTATCACAATAAGCGGTGCATTTCTTGGCGATATGATACTATTTCTCTTAGGGCGTCTTTTCAAGTCAAAAACCGAAATGTTACTGAAAAAATATGAGAAAAAGATGCAGAGGATCGAAAACTGGTTTCGCCGATTCGGAAGCTGGATCGTCGTTTTTGAACGTTTCATCTACGGCACGCATATCCCTGCACTTTTGATGCTGGGTATATCCGGTTTCAGTTTTTGGAAGTTTTTGGTACTCGATATTACCGGGGTGGTGCTCTGGGCACTAACCTTTACGACTTTGGGTTATTACTTCGGCCATACGGTCATAGATCTGTTGACGTTCGTGCAGCGTCATCTCACCATTGCACTGCTGGTAATACTGTTTTTCTATATCATTTATCTGCTGCAAAAAGAGGAGGAAGCATAATGGCTGCAACACTGATACTTTTACGACACGGCCAGAGTGTCTACAATGAAGAGAATATCTTCACGGGATGGACAGATGTGGAACTGAGCGATCAGGGACGGCAGGAGGCAATAAAAGCGGCCACGGAACTGAAAAGGCTAAAGCTCTATCCCGATGTCTGTTATACCTCCTGGCTTAAACGCGCGATCCATACGGCACAGATCGCATTGTCCCAGATGGCGTGGGAACATATAGACTGTATCAAGAGCTGGAAGCTCAATGAACGCCACTACGGCGCCTGGCAGAAGCGAAACAAAGATGTCGTAAAACAGGAAGTTGGAGATGAAGCATTTTTGAGTGTCAGGAGAGGTTACGATACACCACCGCCTCCCCTGGAAGAGAACGATCCGCGTGCAGCGAAGTTCGACCCTAAATATATAGATCTCGATCCTGCGCTGCTGCCAAAAAGTGAATCACTGAAAGATACCCACGCAAGAGTGAAAGGGTATTATCGTGACGTGCTCATACCTGAGTTGGCAAAGGGAAAGACAGTCCTTGTCAGCGCACACGGAAATTCACTGCGTGCCCTGGTAATGGAGATAGAGCACTTAAGTACCGATGCCGTCGTGACACTCGAGATCCCGACAGGGATGCCGCTGATCTATCGTTATGACAATGCAGTGAAGATTATTGAAAAAGTGAAATAAGGGCACCTCTAAAAATCCTAGATGTTATGAGTATTTAGGGTTGTTAGAGGTGCCCAAATTGATTTGTGTTAACTTTTATAGAAGATTTTAGAGTAAAATAAAAAAATAATTGAAATAATTGATAAAAAAGGAAATCGGGATGCCAAGCGATCCAAAAGAGACGGAAAACAGCGCTACACCTGAAGATCATAAAGCTGCGTCAGATATAAATGTTAAAGGACTGACAAATCAAGAGGCGAAAGAACGTCTTAAAAAATTCGGTCCCAACGCGATTGAGACGAAAGAAGAGAGCTGGCTACATCGCCTGTTCAAACGTTTCTGGGGACCGATCCCCTGGATGATAGAAGTAGCTGCTATCCTCTCTGCAGCTGTTCAGCGCTGGGAGGATTTTACGATCATTATGGTCCTTTTGTTCGTCAATGCCATCGTTGATTTTTATCAGGAATCCAAAGCGCTCAATGCCATTGCCGTGCTTAAGAAAAAACTGGCAAGAAAAGCATTGGTACTGCGTGACGGGAAATGGCAGCAGATAGATGCCAAAGAGCTTGTCTCCGATGATATCATCAAGATTAAGATCGGTGATGTTGTCCCTGCAGATGCAAAACTGCTTGGAGGAGGCGATTTCCTGCTTGTTGACCAGGCGGCGCTGACAGGCGAGTCCCTGCCTGTAGATAAAAAACAAGGGGATGATCTCTACGCCAATGCCGTTATCAAACAGGGAGAAATGATCGCCCAGGTGACAGGAACAGGTAAAAACACTTACTTTGGCAAAACTGTTGGCCTGGTCGCGAAAGCCCAGATGGAAGAGCGTAGCCATTTCCAGAAAATGGTCATTAAGGTGGGTAATTTCCTGATCTATCTGACCCTTTTCATGATCGCTATCATTGTCTATCATGGGGTGAAGACTCACCAGCCCACCGTTGAGTTGCTGGTATTTGCCCTGGTTTTGACCATTTCTGCCATTCCTGTAGCCATGCCGGCTGTTTTGACCGTCACCATGGCCATTGGGGCACGTGCACTGGCAGCCAAAGAGGCGATCGTCAGCCGTCTGGCGGCCATTGAAGAGGTCGCGGGAATGGACATTCTGTGTTCAGACAAGACAGGAACCCTGACACAGAACAGTATGAGCCTTGCAGAGCCTTATTTGGCAGACGGATACGCGACCGATGAACTGATGGTCTATGCTGCATTGGCGAGCAAAGAAGAAAATAACGACCCGATAGAAATACCGATCTTCGGATATATCGAGGAAAAAAAGCTTCGTGAAAAACTCTCTGCATGGACGTTAAAGAAGTTTCTTCCTTTCGACCCGGTACATAAGCGTACTGAAGGGGTTTACGACGGCAGTGAATGTGACCTGGTCGTTACCAAAGGTGCTCCACAGGTGATCATAGAGCAGAGTGATGAAAAAGAGTTTGATGCCAAAGCCGCTTATGCACAGGTAGAAGCATTCGCCGATAAAGGCTTCAGGACACTGGGGGTCGCTTATCGAAAATGTGAAGAGGATGTCTATCATTTCGTAGGGCTCATACCACTTTTTGATCCACCGAGGGCCGACTCCAAAGAAGCGATCAGTGAAGCAAAGGCCAAAGGTGTCAGTGTCAAGATGGTCACCGGAGACAATATCGCCGTAGCGAAATATATTGCAGGACTGCTCGATATTGGTGATACGATCGAAGATATACGTATGCTCAAAGGGGAGTCGATAGAGGAATATCTCTATCTCTCCCGTGTACTTTCCCGTGCCATAGCCGAAGCGATGCAGCCCGGGCAGGGTAAAGAAATGATCGAAGCGATCGTCGATGACATCATGAAAAAGGTGCAGCGCGAGCTTTACAATATGCCTATCCCCAAAGGGGCGGTCAAAAAGCATGAATCCGAGATCGTGGCGCTGATCGAGGGGGCCAATGGATTTGCACAGGTGTATCCTGAGGACAAATACTTTATTGTCGATGAGCTGCAAAAGGCAGACCACATTGTGGGGATGACCGGTGATGGTGTGAACGATGCGCCCGCACTCAAAAAAGCCGACTGCGGTATAGCCGTCAGCGGTGCGACCGATGCGGCACGTGCTGCGGCAGACATCGTCCTGATGGCACCTGGGCTTACCGTCATTGTCGATGCGATCAAGGAAGCCAGACAGATCTTTGAACGTATGAAAAGTTATACGATCTTCCGTATAGCTGAGACGATCCGGGTCATCGTATTTATGACGCTGGCTATTGTCGTCTACGATTTTTACCCTATTACAGCATTGATGATCATCATCCTGGCCCTCTTGAATGACATCCCGATCATGACCATTGCCTATGACAACACCAAGGTAAGACAGAAGCCTGTACGATGGGATATGAAAGAGATATTTGTCCTTTCAAGCTGGCTGGGGATGGCAGGGGTACTTTCCTCATTCATGCTTTTTTGGATACTGATCTCATTAATGCATCTGCCTCTGGACTTCGTACAGTCTGCATTCTTTGCCAAACTGGTCATTGCCGGGCATGGTACGATCTACAATACCCGTATCGATGACTGGTTCTGGAAACAGCCCTGGCCGTCCTGGACACTCTTTGGTGCCACCTTCTCAAGCAGGGTCGCCGGTACGATCATCGCGGTGTACGGTTTTGGACTTATGGAGCCGATCGGCTGGGAGTGGGCGCTCTGGATGTGGGGTTATGCTTTGACATGGTTTGTGTTCAATGATGTAGTGAAAATGGCAGTATTACGTTACTATCGAAGGAGATATCATGAAGATATCATATAAAAGTGAAAACAAAGGTATGGAGAGAAGGGATGCTTTAAAGTTCATGGGGATGAGCAGTGCGGCACTGTTGGCTGGAGGGAGTACGTCCGCTTCAGCCAAAACGAAACTCTCGACATTTGCAAGCAGAAAGGAAGCAAGCATTGTCATTGTCGGGGGCGGTACGGGCGGAATGACGGTCGCAGCACGACTGAGACGGTCGGCACCCAATGCAAAGATCACGCTGATCGCTCCCAATGAGATGCACCTCTACCAAAGCGGACAGGTTTTCGTCGCTGCAGGTGAGTACAGTGAATTTGATAACAAACGCCCTACCAGTGAACTCCTTCCTGACAATGTTACCTGGCTTAAAGACAAAGTGACAGCATTCGATCCCGACAATAACCGGGTAGAAACAGCTGAACATGGCAAAATCTCTTATGATTATCTGGTCGTAGCGCTTGGTTGCGAATACGATTACAGTGCGGTAGAAGGTTTGACTGCCGACGATATCGGAAAACAGGGTATTGCCAGTGTCTATATGAATGATCTCAACGAAGGAACCTCCGAGGGTGCTATTGTTTCACGCATGTGGATGAAAGCCATACGCCGAAAAGCAGAGAGAACAGAGGTCAAAGTGCTGTTCGCTGATCCCGATACGCCTGTCAAAGGGGAAGGGGTTTCTCTTTCCATGCTTTTTTTGGCCAATGATATGCTCAAAGGCAATGGGCTGAAGACAAAAGGCAAAGACCTGCATAATAACGTGAAGTTCACATTGACCAAAGCAGACAAAATGCTTTTTCCCTCCGCAAAGATCGATGCAGCGTTAAAAAGAACAATGAAAAAAACAGACAATGTCTCTGTCTCCTATGATTATATTCTCAAACGTATCGATAAAGAGAAAAAGGTAGCGGTCTATGCGAATGGAGATGAGGAAGTGAATATCGGCTATGACTACCTGCATATCACACCGTCTATGAAGGCACCACAGGTCGTGCGTGATTCACTACTTGCCGTCCAGGAAGGTCAACACAAAGGGTGGCTTGATGTCGATGAAAAGACACTGCGTCATCCCAAGTACAGAAATGTTTTTGGTCTGGGGGATGTAGTGGGACTTTCATCAGGTAAGAGCGGTGGTGCCGTCAGGGAACAGGCGATCGTACTTCAGGATAATATCGCTGCCACCATGGAGGGGAAAGTAGAGCCAATGAGCTATGAAGGGTATTCCGTTTCACCGATCAAGACACGATACGGCAGGGTGATGCTTGCCGAATATACGCCTAAAGGACTAGCACCCATATTCCCTCTTGATCCGACTACTCCAAGATGGATATGGTGGGAGATGGATTTGTATCTGATGAGACAGGCCTATTTTGACCTGATGATGAGAGGAATGATGTAATGAAAAAAGAAGTGTATAAAAAAGAGCTCTATAAGTTACAGGTGGAACTGGTCAAGTTCCAAAAATATGTTATTGCACAAAATGTGCCTGTCTGTATCGTACTTGAAGGGCGTGATACTGCAGGGAAAGATGGTACCATCAAACGTTTTACCGAACATTTGAGTCCACGTGAAGCACGTACGGTTGCTTTGGGAGTGCCAAGTGACAAAGAGAAGAAATCGTGGTATTTCCAGCGGTATGTACCGCATCTTCCCAGTGCCGGAGAGATCGTTTTTTTCAACCGGAGCTGGTATAACCGTGCTGGTGTGGAAAAGGTCATGGGTTTTTGTACCCAAAAGCAGTATTGGGATTTTATGGAAGAAGTGGGCAATTTTGAACAGATGCTGACACACTCGAATATTCGTTTTTTCAAATACTATCTCGATATTTCTAAAAAGGAACAGAAAAAACGACTTGATGCACGTAAGACCGATCCGCTTAAACAGTGGAAGCTCAGCCCCATCGATGCCAAAGCACAGAAAATGTGGGATGCTTACTCCAAAGCAAGAGATGATATGTTCAACAAGACCTCTTTTGTCTATGTACCATGGTATATTGTCCATACAGATGACAAAAAAGAGGCACGCATCAATATCATGAAACATTTTTTGAGTCTCAATGATTATCCAGATAAAGATGAAGCGCTGCTGGTATATGACCATGATGTCATCTGCAAATTTGATGCGGCCTGTTATGAAAAAGAGATGATCGCACCATGAACCTGGCCCCCGATCTCATTCATCTTGTCATTACCATTGTCTTCAGTTTTCTTGTAGGTATGGAGCTTAAAACCTACCGTCAGCAATACCATTCCAAAGATAATAATCTGTTCTTCGGTACGGCACGTACCTACACCTTCATCGGGATACTCGGGTACATTTTCTATAAAATTGAACCTGCCCATCTTACTCTCTATATTGCAGTGCTGATTCTGCTGTCCCTGCTTTTTTTGGTATTTTACAGACAGAAAGTGGAGAAGGGAAAGTCAAGCATTCTGCCTTATGCAGTCATGCTCAGTGTTTATGCCTTTGGCCCGATGACTGAACGCTTTGAGCTTTGGATGCCGTCACTTCTCTTTGTGCTGATCATTTTTCTTTTAAATGCCAAACAGTCTCTGCAGCGGTTTAGTGATGATATCAATATGCATGAGTTCGAGACCCTGGGGAAAATGGTACTTCTCTCCGCTGTGATCCTTCCGTTGCTTCCCAATACCAATACCATTCCATACCTGCCGATCTCTCCTTTCAAGATGTGGCTGGCGGTTGTCGTCATTTCGGGTATCAGCTACGGCGGCTACCTGGTACAGAAATATTTTTTTCCTTCCAAAGGGTATTTTCTTACCGGTATTTTGGGCGGGACATATTCTTCTACCGCAACGACGGTCGTGCTTGCCCGTAAAGCAAGGAGCGGTGGGGACAACCCTGTCATCAATGCAGCGATTATTGCCGCAACTTCCATGATGTACCTTAGGCTACTGGTTGTAGCAACGGTCTTCAATTTTTCCGTTTCCAGATCGCTTGCACTTGCGTTTGTTGTTCTCGCTGCAGCCGGTATGCTCATTTCACTCTTTTATTTGAAACGCAGAGAGAAAAAAACAGCTAATGCCGACTTCGTTGACAAGAACCCACTTGAGCTGGGAACTGCTTTTATGTTCGCCGTACTTTTTGTATTGATGATGCTGGCTACACATTTGGTGATCGGTGAATATGGCAACAGCGGACTGCGCATACTCTCTTTTGTTGTCGGATTTACGGATATCGATCCTTTCATACTGTCACTTTTAACCGGAAAATATGCTGTTTCACAGAGTGAACTTGTCACTGCCTTCATGATAGCAGCGGGAAGCAACAACCTTCTCAAAGCTCTCTATGCACTCTGGTTTGGGGGCTGGAAAGGCGGTATACGTTCAGCCATATGGATTGCAGTGCTGGGGATTGCTACTATTGCATGGGCACTGAAATAGGGAGGAGTCCCCTCATTAATGAATGGTTATGCCAATAGTACTATCATTTAACTATAACAAATTAAATCAATTGGAGGAGTCAATATGTGGAACTGGAATAACAATCTCAGCCCTGAGATGAATATTAACAAAAACCTGGTAGACAACTTCAAGAAGTATGCCAAGATAAGCGGGATCATTTTTATCATACTTGGCTCGGCGGGAATCTTTTTTCCTGCGTTCATGTCATTTACCACTTTAGCTTTCGTAGCCTATCTGATGCTGTTTGCCGGTATATCTGCCGGATGGCTGACATGGACAAGCAACAAAAATGACTGGGCAGGATGGCTGAAAAGCTTCCTGCTTGTCATGGTGGGGCTTTTCATGATCTTCTACCCTATGCAGGGGATCGCTGCACTTGGTCTGCTGTTTGCCATCTACTTCTTCACGGATGCTTTCGCAGGTTTCGGTCTGGCATTTTCATTGAAACCCCAGAAAATGTGGTGGCTGTGGCTCATCAATGCCATAACCTCCCTGGTTCTGGGTGTTATATTTATTGTCGGATGGCCGTTCAGTTCCCTCTTTATGGTCGGATTGCTTGTCGGGATAAGCCTCCTCTTTGATGGGATAGCACTGCTTTCAGGAGGGTTTTTTCTCGATGAAGTCGAAAAAAAAGAAAACAAAGATTAGATTAAAGCACAAAATAGCGCTCTTTACAGTCTATTTTGTACTGTTCATAGCGCTTACGGCAATGATAGACTATTATGCCTACGATATGATAAATCCGTGGATATTTACTGTGCTCAGTTTTGTTGGAGCGGTATGGGCAACAATAGTTCATGCAAAAAGCCATGAAAGAACCAAAGCAGATGAATTGGCACGAGATCTTGAAGAAATTGTATAGATTTTATTGTATAATATTTTAAAATTGATAAGGAAAAAGAGTGCCCTTTCATCTGTCTGCAACAAAGATAAAACTTTTTCTGATAACGCTGTTTTTGTTACTTGTGCATGCACATGCAGCTGATATCAACAGTACGCTTGTAGCAGCAGATAAAGCACTTTATACAGATTTACTGAAAAAGTTTCGACAATCGGATACACAGAATGAACAGGTATTGCTACAGGAAGCTTTACTACAAAAACTGATCTCTTTTCCTGTAACGGTCTCTCGGAAGGAACAGGTATTCTCTTTACCTAAAGACCAGAAAGAAGCGAAGCATTTACTTTTACAATGGTTTGAACTTCTTGACGAAAAATCCAAATTTCAGCAACAGCAAAGTTCCATTCAGGATAAAATGGTAACTTTGAAAAATCAGATAAAGAGTACCCAATCAAAAGATGCGGTACTTTTAACCTTTCAACTCCAATATGCTTTGTATGACAAAAATGATAAATTGATAGACAAACAGATAAAACTGCTCAAAGATCAGCAAGAACAAATCCAAACAATACTTTTTCAGATCCCAAAAATACTCATGCTTAATCAACAGGCATTGTTTGTGACGCATCAAAATACACTCAATAAACTTACCCTGGAAAAGAAAAAACTTAAAACACTTCAAATCAAGAAAGAGCGATTGGAACTTTTGGGAAATACCGAAGAGATCAATGCTTTTACAAAAAAAATATCTACAGAAAAAGAACGCTACAGGCAAATATCTCAGGATATGCTTGCTACGGATTTCCTTATGTTTTGTGATGCCATGCAAAAAAAAGATCAGTCTGCATTTAAATGGGAACATGATATTTTGCAGCAGAACATGGTTGGCACACAGCACAATGCTCTGCAAGAACTTCTTAAAAAAATGGAAAGAGAATACCTGGGAATGATACATACGCTGGGCGGTACTACCGTGCAACAGGTAGAAGATACGGCCCACTCTGTTTGGACATTGCTTTCCAATCCATTGTTTGAAATAAACAATACACCAGTAAGTATCTTAAAACTCATTACAGTATTTTTCATTTTCATTTTTGGGTTTCTATTTGGTGGATTGTTCAAACACAGTATTTTGAAACCCAAAGATAGTGACAGTGATATTGACAGTGATGCCCATACTTCTTCAAGAATGCTTTTGTCCAATATCGGTTATTATCTCATTTTGATCATTGCGTTTTTCAGCGCTTTGAAAGTATTGGGACTTAACCTCTCTTCTTTGGCCGTTGTTGCCGGAGCACTCTCTGTGGGTATTGGATTTGGTTTGCAAAATATCGTCTCCAATTTTGTTTCAGGACTTATTTTGATGTTTGAACGCAGTATCAAGATCGGTGACTACATACAGCTTGACGAAACACTAAGAGGACGTGTGACCGACATACGTATGCGATCGACAACCATAAAGACAAATGCCAATATCGACGTGATTATCCCCAATCAGAACTTTATACAGAACAATGTGGTCAACTGGACCATGGAAGATAATATCAGACGTTTTGAGATCCCTTTTGGCGTCAGATATGGCACGGACCCTCAACAGGTGATCGATGTGATTCTCAAAGCACTCAAAGAGAGCGGTTTTACAGATATTTACACATCAAGAACACGTTATCCACGTGTCGTTATGACAGAGATAGGAGACAGTAGTATAAACTTTGAACTTTTTGTCTGGGTCATAGGAAAAGGTATCTTATATCCAAAGCGTACAAGATCCCGCTTTTTGATACTCATCTACAATGCGCTTAATGCGCACAATATTGAAATTCCATTTCCACAGAGGGATCTGCATATACGTTCCATTGAAGAGGGTATCTCGTTTGCAACGACTAACAAAGACACAATACCCAAATAGAGAACGTAGTATAATCTTTCTATCCTATTTTACCAAATCTGCTACAAAAGGAAAGCAATGCAACGTTATTTGGGAAAACAAAAAGAGTTTGAATATATGTTTAAAGGTAAACTGCTGCTTGAGGCACTTCAACGGATAAAAGGAGTTAAGTATGATACAGACATATTTGTCGCTACTACTGCATGATACTATTGGACTCATTACCATTTTAAACCCGATCGCTGCAGCGAGCATTATGGTTTCGATGGTGGATGACACGACGGCATCAAATATGCGGTCTGTAGCATTTAAAGCCACTATGACGGTCTTTATAGCTTCACTGGTTACCCTGTTCGGCGGTGAATTTATTTTCAAGCTTTTCGGTATCAATGTGATGTCCATTAAAGTGATCGGTGGGGTCATTTTGATGCTGATAGCCATCAACATGGCCTATGGACAGTCCAGCAAATCAAGACATACCCAGGCAGAGCATGATGAGGCACAGGAAAAAGATGATGTTTCTATTGTGCCTCTTGGTATCCCTATTTTATTTGGGCCGGGAGTGATTGCAACAATCATTGTACTCAACAACAACATTTCGAGTGAATATTCTCTTCCCGTGAGTTATACTATTGTAAGTATCTCCCTACTGTTTTCTGCTATCACTGTTTTTCTTTCACTCCGATATGCTGGAGGTATCAATAAAGTGCTTGGAATTACAGGTATGAAGGTTCTGACACGTATAATGGGTCTTGTCGTAGGTGCGATCGCTGCACAGTTCCTTGTCAGCGGTATCAAAGGACTGTGGGGACAATAAAATCTGAATTTAAAAGAGGCACTATTATCTTTTTGTTAACCTGATATGTTATTATAGAATAATAGTTTTCCATAAAATAAAAATAGGATTGGAACTGAAGAATGCTAGTCAATGACCCTTCAAAAAATATCGTCATACCAAAGCTGCCCAAAGAGATAGAATTCCTCAGTGATATAGCACTCAATCTCTGGTGGACATGGAATCCAAGGGGAAAAAACCTTTTCAAACTTATCAATCCCTATTTATGGAAAGAGAGCAACCACAATCCTATAAAAATGTTCAATGCTTTGTCCAAGAAAGAGCTTGCCGCTTTGGTGCAGAATGAAACATTTATGAAAGAATACAAATATGTTCATGCCCTGTTTAAAGATTACATGCAGGGCAGCAGAGTCTATGCTGAAGAAGAGCTGCTGCCTGTAGCCTACTTTTGTGCAGAGTACGGTTTACACCACTCTCTGCCCATTTATTCCGGAGGGCTTGGTTTTCTCGCGGGGGACATTCTCAAAGAATCAAGCGATATGGGGCTTCCGCTTGTGGGCATAGGTTTCATGTATGCACAGGGCTATGTAAGACAGGTCATTGGCAGTGACGGCTGGCAGAACGGGACCAATGAAACCAT
>JANTGA010000051.1 GCA_024763175.1 Sulfurovum sp. | reverse complement strand
GAACTGGTCACACTGCTGACATTGACAGCGTTCTTTGTCTTTATTGCCGGGATTATGCTCTATGTCTTTGAAGGAGATGGAGACAATCCCGATATTGTGAATCTCTTCGATGCTTTCTACTGGGCACTGGTGACGATCTCTACGGTTGGTTATGGGGATATCTCACCAGTGACACCCGAAGGACGCGTGGTGTCGATGCTGATCATTATGACGGGTGTTGGTTTGATCGCCTTTATGACATCGATCATCGTCTCCTCCTTCAGTGAACGCCTGGTTGAGCTACGGGAAGATCGTATCATGCAGGAGGTGGGCAAAAAGAGAGATCTGATCGTGATCTGCGGCTTTGGTATTATGGGAAAAAAGGTCGCACAGGGGCTCCAGAGCGAAGGAAGTGAGTTGATCATCCTCGAGCGCGAAGAAGCGTTGGCCCAAAGCGCACACAGCAGCGGATATCGCAGTATCTGTGCTGATGCGACGCAGAGTGCCGTTTTTGAGGGGATCGGTATCCGGGAGCGCATCGCGCATGTGCTCTGTCTCACTTCGGATGATGAGCAAAATGCCTTTATCGCGATCAATGTCAAGAGTCTCAACCCTGATGTCAAAGTCACGGCCCGCTGCAGCGACAATGAGATCGCAGACAAGCTGCGCTATGCAGGAATCGACCAGGTGATCATCCCCGAAGAGATTACGGCACTGATGGGAGTGGTGCACGCGGGTGAGCCTGTCGCATTTGAGGCGCTGCGGTCCATTATCGCCTATAAGGGTGAAAACCATATCGATGAAATGCAGGTCAACGAGGGGAGCATACTCGACGGAAAGCCGATCGAATCCCTGAAAACAAAAGCATTTCGCTTGATCATTCTGGGTATTGTCCGTACGGATGTTGAGGGGGAAAAGCAGTTTTTGTTCAATCCCGACGATGCGATACGTCTGCATAGCGGTGACGATCTGGTCGTGATGGGCCACCCTACAGCGATCGCACACTTCAAGCGAAAGGTGCAATGATGAAGCAGAATGAAGAGCACAAAAAAGATGTCATCCTCTTTGGCTATGGAAAGTTCGGAAGGCACCTCTATACCCATCTGAATCGGAGTGGTCATCATATCAGGCTCGCAACGATGAAGGATACGAACTACCAGGATGCTGTCGAAGATCGTATCAAGGATATCAAGCGCTTCAACCCCAAACATAACGACTCCATCCGTATGCTGGGGATCAATCCCGCCAAACATCTACTCTACTGTGCGATGGACCACACATCCAACAACCTCTTCCTGGTGCTTTCGCTCCGTGAACTCTATCACGACGCAGTCATCGTAGCGATCAGTAACTCCGATGAGAATACACGAAAACTCAAATATGCCGGAGCCGATACGATCATCGATGTCTATGAGGCCTCCTCGCAGCACCTGGTAACCAACCTGACCAAGCCGGCAGTTGCTGAAGCGATCAACAGGATCGTCTTTGAAAAAAACGATCTGAAGATCGCCGAGATTGTCCTTGATGGCGATACATTTCTGGAGGGAAAATATGCAGCACAGGTTGACTTCTACAGCAGAGGGCTCATCCTGGTAGCGATCATCGACAAAGAGATAGGTGACGATCTGATCTATATCAGCAAAGGTGTCGATCATAAATTTGACGGCGGAGATACGCTTGTGCTTGCCGGAAAGAGGGATGATATTTTATCATTCAAAAGAGAGCTCTCAAGCGAGTAATTCAATACACTAATCAAGGAGTAAAAATGAATATGAACAAAGTACTTTCAGGGTTTTTCTTTATCCTGGCAATGACACTCAACTTCGGTTTCTTTTATGGTTCGCCGGAGATCTTGGCAGAACACAGCAAATATGAACTCTTTGCCGCGATCGTGGTCAATCTGATCGCAACGATTTTCAAATTTGGCGACAAGACACAGGTGGGCTCTGTCCTGCTGGCAACCAGTCTGGTGGCGGATATCCAGCTGATCGCATCGGCTTCGGTTTGGGCATTGGCACTCTATGGATTCGACAGGATGGATGCAGAGGTCACTGCCGCGATCATCTCACTCTCAGGAGGGGCGCTGCTGGCCAACATCACTTCAGTAGCAATCTTTATCGGTGACACACTCAAATCCAAAAGGTAGGCAATGGAAAGTCATAGCAGCTGGATCGTCATCCGCAGGCTTCGGCTTCCTATTTTGATCATCATTTTGACCTTTGCGATTTCGATCCTGGGAATGGTACTGATCCCCGGACAGGATGATCAGGGCCATATCTACCATCTCAACTTCTTCGACGCCTTTTACTTTGTCAGCTATATGGCTTCGACGATCGGTTTTGGGGAGTCCCCCTACGCTTTTACCTACCAGCAGAAACTCTGGGTCTCATTGATGATCTATCTGACAGTGATCGGATGGTTTTACGGCATCGGAACAATCGTTGCCCTGATCCAGGATGAAGTGCTGCACAAGGAGCTGATCAAGTCGAGATTTGCCAAAGCGGTCAAAACGATGAACGAGCCCTTCATTTTGATTTTTGGGTACAACAGTGTCACCAGGTCACTGATCAAAAAGCTGAATCAACTGCAGATGCGTATGGTGGTGATCGACAAGAGTCAGGAGTCGATCGATGCGCTGATGCTGGAAAACTACCATCCGCTGATCCCGGCTTTCAGTGGGGATATCTTCGACCCGAAGATGCTGGAACTGGCAGGCATACGCAAAAAAAGCTGCAAGGCGGCCATCATACTCTTCGAGGATGACCAGAAAAATACCCGAGCCTCACTCATGTGCAAACACTTGAATAAACGCATGGAGCTCATCGTCCGCTCCAATTCGCCTCAAAACAGCGAGTTTCTTGAGACTATCGGCGTGGATCATATCGAAAATCCTTTCGAAGTGATCTCCGGCCGACTTCATCTTGCGTTGACTGCGCCCAATCTCTGGCTGATCGAGATGTGGATTTATGGACATCTCCTGAAGTTCAAAGAGCGTGAAGTCCTCCCGCAGGGTTCTTACATCATCTATGGGTATGGCAGGATGGGCAAGGCACTGGAGAGGGGATTGAAAAAGGCAGGGATCGCCTACCGCTTTATCGATGCGAAGCTCTCTTTGCGTGGAGAAGATGCTTCGGAAGCACGCTATCACGAAGATGAGATCGAGGCGAAACTGCTTGCCGCTGATATCGAGAATGCGGCAGCGATCATCGCTGCCACGAGAGATGACTTGATCAATCTTGCCGTCATCGCACTATCCAAAAAACATAATCCGGCGATCTATACTATCAGTCGGGAAAATGAGCTGATCGACCTGAAGATTTTTAAAGCAGCGCGAATCAATCGCAACTATATCCTCGATGAAATTATCATCAACAAAACGTACCATTACATTGCGATGCCGCTGGTAAATGTCTTCATCGGGCACCTTGCTCATCAGGATGAGAGCTGGGGCAAAATGCTGGTCGACCGTATCGTAGGAAAAATGGGTGAAAATCCGGATCTTTGCGAAATTGAAATATCACCTGATGATGCTTATGCAGCGGCGCAAGAGCTGGAAAAAGGTGCCGTGATCACACTGGAGATGCTGGCACGCAGGCGTGAAGATTTCAGGCTCAAAAATGATCTGCTTTTTTTGATGGTACTGCGCGAGAAGCAGCCTCTCCTGCTGCCTCCGGACGATTTCAAGATCAGGGCGGGAGATCAGCTGCTGGTGATCTGTCACGAAGAGAGCAGGGAAGATCTGGCGTATATCCTCAACAACCACTATGACCTTCATTATGCCATGTGCGGCAAGGAGAAAGTGACGGGTATTGCCCGCTACTTTGTTTCTTGACCCGGGTTTAAGTACCCGCCCGCCTCCAATGGCATGTATAAGCCTCATCCGTATTGTAAAAACAAAGTGTGGAGATTATCTGAAGAACATTATCTCTTTTTCATCAAGTTGAAACATAATAAATTCATAGGGCATTTGGTTGAAAAAAGTGCGGAAGTCGGGAAATAACTGTAAATTGAACTAAAAGCTTGATTTACAATTTAGACCCTAATTTGTTTTGGTCGACAAGTATAATACATTACGCCATAACTAACTTGTCTATATTAGGAGCCTCTATCAATGATGATGCTCTCTTCAGCTCTTGGAGCTGAGGGCTATCTAATACAGGGTACTTATGATAGACTCATAACCAGCGGGTGTTCAGTCCTCGTACTTGTTATATAGATGCGGCAGTAGAGTTTAAACTTTGTAGTTTTTCTGCTAACCACATTTTTATAACAGCTTGACGGCTTACTCCAACATGTTTGGCTTCTTTATCAAGTGATTGCACCATCCATGCAGGAAAGTCAATATTCACCCTTTTTGGTTCTTCATTTATCATTCTAATTTTTGATGTATCAAAATGTTCTAACACATCTTCTTGATTATCATCAAAGATTTTATCTAGTTCTGATGCTTTCATAAAGTCTTGTCTCCTTTTCTCTTGATCTTCTCACGGAGATTATTCTAATATTGGTATCTCTGTAAGTAATGATAGCAGTATAGTTTTTAGAATTAATTTGTCCTAAAACTAAAAACCTTTCTTTATCTTCACTTTGTGGAGATGGAATTTCAAAAGAATATGGGTCTTTCCATAACTTTTGAGCTTCTTCAAAGTCAATGTTATGTTTAGCCTTATTAGTACTGCTTTTTGTTTTATCATATTCAAAGTTCATACCTAAATTATACCATAAATATATGAGTATATGTTTTACAGAGAATATTTATTCGACAATGATCTGTTATGATGCTTCATTAACTAAAAGGTTCTACTCTTTCTATTTTAATAATTACTTCTTTTAGCAATGATGTACCAACTGGACTTGTAAGAAGTAAAATTTCATCGTCCTCTGGTACTGTAATGATAGTCGATAACTCTGAAACTGAATATTCTCGTATATTAAATTCTTCTCACTTAGATCTGTTAGCTCTATTTCCCAGCATTAACAGAACACAAAAAATATCCGTTAATAATGAAAATATGACGTGTATTGCTACTTTTTCGATAAAAAGTACATAATTATAAAGATTTCTTATGTCCATTTTAGCAGATATAAGGCGCTATTTGGACAAAGTGTCTGTTAATAGTCGATTTTGAGCATTATCGGAACCTTATGTCCGGTACTCCGCATTGATCTTGACATAGTCATAGCTGAGATCACAGCCATAAGAGGTATAGGCGGCGTCACCCAGGCCCAGGTCGCAGGTGACCTTGAAGCTCTCCTGCTTCATGATCTCGTAGGCCTTCTCCTCCCGCGTGCTGTCAAGTTCTCTAAATTCGTTCGAGTAGATGAGGAGATTGTCATAATGGATCGTCAATGTCTTGTCATCGCAGGTGACACCGCTGGCACCGATCGTGGAGGCGATGCGTCCCCAGTTGGGATCTTCGCCGAAAAGTGCTGTTTTGACCAGCAGGGAATTACTCAGTGCGCGACTTGCTTTGGCGGCATCCTCTTTTGTTTTGGCTCCTTTGACTTCAAAGGCGACGAGTTTGTTGGCGCCTTCGCCATCTCTGAGGATCATCATAGCCAGCTCAAAGGTGATCTTGTTCAGGGCTTCGCGGAATGCTTCTGCATCATACGCGCCACTCTTTCGGTTGCTCAAGAGTAAAACAGTGTCGTTGGTGGAGGTATCCCCATCGACTGAGATACGATTGAATGATTGCTCTGTCGCATCCTGAAGCGCTGTTTTCATCTCCTCTGGCGGAATCGCTGCATCGGTAGTGATGAAGCAGAGCATCGTTGCCATAGCCGGGTTGATCATCCCGGCACCCTTGCAGATCGCTGCGATATGAAAAGTCTCGCCGTTGTCAAGTTCGACTTCGAAGCAGAGCTCTTTCTTGAAGCTGTCAGTGGTCATGATGGCTCGTGCCGTCTTGTCGCTTGCTTTGGCATTGTAATCAAAGCGATCAAAGGCAGTGCTGATCTTGTCTCGATCGAGACGATAGCCGATGACGCCTGTCGAGCTCATCACGGGGTTGGTCAGCGGGATTCGTGTTTGCAGATCTGCGAAGAGTGCATCGATATCTTCGATCCCCTTTTCACCCGTCATGGCATTGGCATTTTTGGCATTCATCAGGACAAAATCAGTCTGAAAGCCCTCCGGGTAGCGCTGAAAATGCTGTATAGGCGCTGCCTGGAAATGATTGGTGGTAAAGACGGCGGCGACATCACAGGGAGTTTCGCTTCGGATGAAAGCGACATCTCCGTCCACTGGGCTGGTATCGGAACTGTTGGCAGGATTGGTGCGCATCCCGACATTGACAGCATCACAAAAAAAGCCGGAGACATTCTCCAGGCCATTTTTGATTGGAAAAAGTTTAAACATATTTCAACTCCTCTGGTTTTTCTTTTTTGCGTATCATTTTTTTGGCTTTATGGATACCGTCACTGGTGCCGATCAGCAGCAGTTTGCTGCCCGGCAGGATCACGGTATTGCCATCAGGCATGGGGATAAACCTGCCATCTTGCTGCCGAATACCGATGATCGTAACATTGGCGATATCTCTAAATCGGGCGGTTTTGATCTTTTTGAGTGTCAGCCAGCTGGTTTTGGAGACTTTTGCCTCCTCCATATCCAGGGGGGTATCCTTCTTGTAGAGAAACTCCTGCAGGAGGTTCTCCATATCAGGTCTGACAGCCATCGCATTGATACGTTGTGCCATCAGCTTGGTGGCAGTCACGACTTTGTTGGCGCCGAGTTTGAGCAGTTTCTGCTCATCTTCATAGCCCTTGGCATTGGCAATGATGAGATACTTTCTTTTGCGTCCGATCTCCTTTTCGTACAGTCTGGCCGAAGCGACCGTGGCGATATTGTCTGCGATATTGTCTGCCAGAGTGATCACTCCTTTGGCACTCGAGAGGTGCGATTTGAGGATGCCTGCTTCGGTATGCGGCTCTTCACTGACAAAGTAGGGGTAGTGATACTTTTTGGCGATCTCCTCGAGATCCTCTCTGGGATCGACCACAACAAAGGGAACATGATTGGCCCGAAGCTGCTTGGTGACCTGGATAGTAAAGTCATTGTGATAACAGACAACAAAATGCTGCTTGAGCCTTGCGATTTCATAAAGCATACGACGTTCCTTGGAAATTTTCTGAAATTCTCCCCTCTTGATCACTTCAACGATAATACCCACAGCGATAGAGAAGACGACGAAGCCGAAGATGATCAGTGTGATCGTAAAAATCCGTCCCAGATCAGAGATGGGCCGGATCTCTCCGAAGCCAACAGTCGTAAAAGTAATCCCTGTCTGATAGATAGCATCCATCAGAGGAAAACGATCGATGATCATATAACCGAGCGATCCGATCAGCATGATCAGAACAGTAAGTATAAGCGGAAGTCTAAAAGGTGCTAGCTGAGCATAATACTCATCATTGAGGGTAATATGGGGTTTCGGGGCGCTTCTCCATCCGAGAAACTTTTTGATTTTTTGCGTGGCAGTCAATTGCCTGACCCCGAGAGGTTTGGGGGCTTAGCTGACTGCTGCAGTTTGCGCAGCTTTCTTTTTCATCGTTCTGAGTTCAGAAGCAGCGACTTTGATCCTCTTGCTTGTACCATCTTCGAGTGTAATCTTTACTGATCTGAGATTGGGAAGTTGTCTTCTTTTTGTCTTGTTGTTCGCGTGACTTACATTGTTTCCTGTCAGTGGGCCTTTGCCACTTACATCACATCTTCTTGCCATTGGTAACCCTTTATTTCTAGTATTGTTTTTCCGTTTGACGCTTGTCATTCGTGAATAATTTGGGCGATTATAGCTGAAAAAGTATTAAATCCGGATTATGCAATAAAAATTGCCAATCTTTTGCGAAGCATTGCTCCGTATCTCTCTATTTTTCGGAAATATGCTATACTTAGAATAAAAAAGGCATAGAGTATGTTGGTAGCACCCAGTATTTTATCAGCTGATTTCGGGCACTTGGCGAGAGATGTGGCGGCGATTTGTGAAGGAGAATGCGACCTGGTTCATGTCGATGTGATGGATGGGCACTTTGTCCCCAACCTGACGATCGGGCCGGTCGTCGTCGAGGCGGTGGCGAGAGCAGCGACCAAGCCTCTGGATATTCATCTGATGGTACAAAACAACAGTTTCTTTGTCGATCTCTTCGCCCCTCTGAAGCCGGGGTATCTCTCTTTTCATATCGAGGAGGAGAAACACCCTCATCGCTTGATCCAGAAGATACGATCACTGGGGATCAAACCCGCGATCGTCCTCAATCCCCACACTCTGCCTGAAGCGATCGAATTTTTGATCGAAGATCTCGATATGGTACTGCTGATGAGTGTCAACCCGGGCTTCGGCGGCCAAAAATTCATCCCTTCGGTACTCGAAAGGGCAGTTCGGCTCAAAGAGCTGATCGAAAAACGCAATCCAAACTGTCTGATCGAAGTCGATGGCGGCGTGAATGACATCAATGTATCGATGCTCAAAGAGGCGGGCGTGGATGTCGTCGTGGCAGGTTCGTATGTCTACAGGCATCCCGAAGGTGTAGCTGAAGCGATCGCTTCACTGAAGCAATAGAGCAAAATTGCTGAAGTTTGCAACCCCTGAATGTTTTCGATGCAAATGCGAATCCATTCGTATCATCTGATATCAGATAGAAAGGTATAACAGTGCGTGTCAAAATCTGCGGTATCACCAACCTGAAAGATGCACTTGAGGCTATCAAATCCGGAGCAGATGCTCTGGGTTTTGTCTTTTATCCAAAATCACCGCGCTATATTTCACCTGAGGCTGCGGCAGATATTGTCAAAGTACTGCCGCCATTTGTCGAGCGGGTAGGGCTCTTCGTGGAAGAGAAGCCCGAGCAGATCGACAAGGTGTGCCGGGAGAGCGGGATGAGTCTGGCACAGATCCATTTTGATGTGGATGCGCATTTTTTGGATCTGATCAAAACCAAATCCCTGCCCGTCGTTCGGGCTCGCAGTGTGGAGGATATCCGGAAGTTTGGCGATCGCTACAGACTTGTTGATGCATACTGTGAAGCCTATGGCGGCAGCGGAAAGCGGCTCAATCTGGAGTGGTTTGAAGGTGTTGATTGCTCGAAGATCATTCTGGCAGGAGGATTGACACCCGAAAACGTAGAAGAGGTGAAGTCTTATGGCTTTTATGCTGTCGATGTCAGTTCTGGTACCGAGGCAGGCAAGGGTATCAAAGATCCCGAAAAAGTAGAGAAGTTTATCACGCATGCAAAAAGTCTTTGATGCTCTGACCACAGCTTTTCGACATCACGGAGGAGAGCTCTCCAAAGAGCAATACGCACAGATCGTGACCCACTATACGACACTGTTTGAGGGGCCTGATACGATTTTTATCCTGCTTCAAGCTTCAGGTTATCCGATTGTTGAGACAGCGTCGGGTGCTTACCGTCTGGAGACTTACTCTGTCCCGTACCGGGACCAGCGCTACTGTGTGATCGATATCGAAACCAACGGTAGCAAACCGGGTACTTCTCAGGTCATAGAGATCGGTGCTGTGATGATCGAAAGAGGGGAGATCATCGACCGACTCGAAACCTTTGTGGAGTGTGCCTTTTTACCGGAGTATATCACCAAGATCACCGGTATCGAACCGACAGATCTTGCTGGTGCACCGACACGCAGAGCAGCACTGACGGCACTGAGGGAGTTTATGGGGGATGCTGTCTTTGTCGCCCACAATGCAAATTTCGACTACAGCTTTCTCACGGCATCTTTCAACCGCTTCGGTCTGGGAGATATCGGCAACCCTAAGCTCTGCACGATCGATCTGGCCAAACGCACCTTCGAAAGCGAACGCTACGGCCTCGCCTATCTCAACGAATCACTCGGGATCGAAAGCGCTGTCCACCACCGTGCTTACAGTGATGCGATCAGTGCTTTCCGGGTGATGCAAAAGAGTTTTGAGACAGTGCCTGCTCATGTCAAGACGACAGATGACCTTTTGCGCTTTTCTGTATCGAGCAAAAAAGAACGGGGCAAAAAGAACGCCAGCGCCTCCTCTCTTCAGGGTTGATCGTCTGTTTAAGAACCTGATGTCACATGAGGGCAACCACAAGGGATTGCCCCTACGGAGAATCGGACAAACATTTTAACGATCCGTAGGGGTGCCTTTTGTGGGTGCCCTCAGCAATCAGGAGAGGCAGCAACCTACTTCTCTTTTCTCCCCAGTATCTGGTGTAAAAACATGATTTGACCAAAGAGTGGTGCGAAAATGTTGAGGAGGGGGATGTAGTTGAAGAGGGATGCGATCATTGCGGTCAGCCATGCCTTTTGCTTCTGCATATTCAATACCTGCTTGTCGGTGATAAAGAGAGCACCGACGTCGTAGGTGTTGGGCTCTTTGATCAGAATGGACCAGAGCCAGAGCATCCAAACCTGTCCGAGGATCGGGACGAAGATCAGAGGGAAGGTAAAGAGAAAGAGGAGGAGAGATACGATACCCGCCTTGATACTCAGATAAACGGAAGTGGTGACAGAGGGTGTACCGACTGCCGGTTGGCCGGGATAGTGCTTTTGGGCCAGTTTGATCAGCAGGGGTTCGCTGAAGAGTGAGGTGAGGATCGAGACGGTGATGATGATCAGCATATAGCCGACGACGACGGCTGCCAGTGCGGCACCGCTGGACTGAAACCACTCCCATCCGCCGACAAAAGGAATCTTCTGGATATAGGCAGCGATCATCCCTTCATAGAGATCCCAGGAGAACCAGAGGATGATGATCCAGAGAAAGATCGAACCGAGACCGACTTTGAGGATGAACGAGAGCACCATCGGGCTGAGAATATCACTGAGAGATTTGGTGATCACTTTTTGCATAGAGTCTCCTTATTGGTATTCGTTTTTGAATGCGACATAGCGTCTGGCTGAAGCATAGAGTTCCGCTACTTCGTCATCGGTCAACTCTCTGATGACTTTGGCAGGACTCCCCACGATGAGTGAGCGGGGTGGAAAGACTTTGTTTTTGGTGACCAGGCTGCCGGCACCGACGATCGACTCTTTGCCGATGACAGCACCATCGAGGATCGTGGCACTCATCCCGATGAGACAGGCATCTTCGATCGTGCAGCCATGCAGCATCACACGGTGACCGATCGTGACATCGTTACCGATAACGGTGGGGTTGCCGTCGCTCATATCGGCTTTTTTGTGGTGGGTGACGTGGATCATACTGAGATCCTGAATATTGCTCCTGTCCCCGATCGTGATGAAGTGCACATCCCCGCGCACGACACAGCCGAACCAGACGGCGCTATCTTCGCCCAGTGTGACCCTTCCGATGACGCTGGCTCCGTCGGCGATCCAGGCATTTTTCCCGAGCTTGGGCGCCCACTCTTTAAATTTTAATAACATGATCTATCCTTTGTTTTGGTGTCTCTAGGACTCTTTGAGCAGGCGGCCTGCCAGTTTGCGGACATAGTCCGGTGCTTCTTTGCGTGTCTTGTCGTGTATCTTGGTGACATAATTTTCCAAAATAGTATGGTTGTTGATCTTGTCACCGATTGTCGGTACTTTGACATACTCTCCACTCTCTTTGAGTAGCCAGCGGAGTTGGTTGTCTTTGAGCTGGAGCTGAAGTATCTGCTCGATACGGTTGGCCAGATTGGGGTCAGCGATCGGTGTCATCAGTTCGACCCGACGGGTAAGATTTCTGGGCATCAAGTCAGCACTGGAGATATAGCACTTGATCGGGTCGTGCTTGAAGTAGTAGATCCTGGGGTGTTCGAGGTATTTTCCGATGATGGAGTGGACCTGTATCGTTTCGCTGACATCTTTGATGCCGGGCTTGAGGCAGCAGATGCCTCGTATGATCAGATCGATTTTTGTGCCGGCCTGAGAGGCTTTGTAGAGTGCTTTGATGATACCCGGGTCGACCAGTGAATTGGATTTGAGGATGATGTGTCCCTCTGCGCCATGCTGACTCTCCTGGCTGATCATCTCGAGGAGTTTTGGCTTGATCTCTGTCGGTGACATGTAGAGTGTGTGGAGCTCGGTATGGGTCGAAAAGCCCGTCAGGAAATGGAAAAAACGCGTGGCATCATTGTTGAGCGCTACTTTGGTGGTAAAGTAGCTCATATCCGTATAGATCTTGGCGGTACTGGGATTGTAGTTTCCAGTGGCCAGATGCAGATAGCTTTTGAGTTTGTTTCCTTTGCGTTTGATCACCTGTGCGATTTTGGCATGGACTTTCAAGCCGGGGATACCGTAGACGACATGGGCGCCGGCATCTTCGAGTGCTTTGGCCCAGATGAGGTTATTCTCTTCGTCGAAACGTGCTTTGAGCTCGACGAGTACAGTCACCTGCTTGCCATCCCTGACAGCTTCGATCAATGCTTTGATGATCGGAGACTTGGGCCCGACACGATAGAGTGTCATGCGGATCGCAATCGTGTCAGAGTCAGTAGAGGCTTGCTGGATGAATTTCACGACAGGATCAAAACTGTCATAGGGGTGATAGAGCAGTATGTCCTGCTTCTCGATAGTATCATAGAGGTCATTATCGTTGAGCGGCGGGAGTGTCTTGGGGGTGTAGGTGGGCAGGATCAGATGGGAGAGAGCCTTGTCTCCGACGATTTGCCAAAAGCTTCCGAGGCTGAGCGGCGCATCAGTGTAGTGATAGATATCCTCCTCCTTCAGTCTCATGTGGGAGTTGAGGAAGTTGACCAGGTCTTCGTCAGCACCCTCTTTGAGCTCCAGTCTGACCAGCGTTCCTTTGTTCCGTGATCTCAGCCCCTCCTCGAGCATCTCCAGAAAATCATCAGCCTCCTCCTCTTCGATTGCCATATCAGCATTTCTTGTGACACGGAACGGCGTGGAGGCAAGCTTGCTGTAGCCCGGGAAAAGATCTTTGATATAGTTTTCTACGACACTTTCGATCGGGACAAAAGTCTGCTCGACTTGAATAAATCGGGGCAGGATTCTGGGGATACGGATCAGGCCATGTTTGAGATTGTCATGCGCATCGACCAGTTTCAGCGCCAGACCAAAGCTGAGATTGTTTAGGTGAGGAAACGGATGGGTCGCATCGATGGCAATAGGGATAATGACTGGATAAACCTGCTCAAAAAAGATCGACTCTATTTCACGTTTTTGCTCTTTGTCGAGTGCCTTGTGGGGCTTGATGTCGACACCACTGTTGTGGAGCAGAGAGAGGATATCCCTGTAGCAGCTTTCAAGCACAAGCTGCTCTGTATGAAGATAGCTTCGGATTGCCTTGAGCTGTTGGCTGGGAGTTAGTTTGTCCGGGCCGGTCTCCTGTATCCTTGCTTTATAGAGTGACTTCAGCCCTGCCACTCTGATCATATAGAACTCATCGAGATTAGTCCCATAGATCGCCAGAAACTTCAACCTCTCCAGGGGAGGAAGCGTTTCGTCAAGAGACTGTGCCAAAACGCGTGAATTAAATTTCAGCCAGGAGAGTTCACGGTTGAAGTAGAGTTGAGGTGAGTTGAGGTCTATCATGAGTTCTGCCTACTTTTTGTAGCATTATAGCGAATTCATAGTTG
>JANTGA010000050.1 GCA_024763175.1 Sulfurovum sp. | reverse complement strand
ACATCTCTTCCGCGTTGCTTCTAATGCCTGGTGTGCTGATTTATTGGGTCTATAGCCATAAGAGTCATTATGAAAAATCCTCTCCAGCTTAGGTTCCTATGTATTATATTGTAGATAAAACTTTTTGCAAATAAAATAGTATATTTTCAACGCTTTGCCCTAAAGGTTGGTGCTTTATATTGCGAGCTGCCTACCGCCTCACGCGCCAAATCCTGGAAAAATCAAAATCTATTTTGCACCCATCAAGCTCAAAAGTATAGTGTTTGTCATAGAAATCCCCCGCTTTGATATAGCGTCCTTCGTGGAGGCGGTAGAGTTTGGCGATCTGTTTGTCGGGATAGACAATGACATAGTAGCCGACCCCCTCCTGCTGATAGAGATCAAACTTCAACACCTCATCCCGTTTGGCGGTAGAGGGTGAGATAATCTCAAAGATGAGATCAGGCTTTTGGGTCAGCTTCTCATCGGGTTCATAGCAGATAACCAGTGTATCAGGCTTCACTACAGTATCGCTGGTAACGTCCCAATCAATCTCGAAGAGCGCCTGGCACTGTGGGCAATCATCAAGAGATCGATTGAGTTCTACAAATATTTTTCCATTGATACTTTGGTGGGTGACCATCGGAGAAGGAGCCATGGCGTAGGGGATACCGTCGATTAACTCCCAGTCGCCCTCCCAGTGTTGATAATCATCGACGGTGTAATATTCGATTATTGTTCTGCTGGCATTTGATCATCCTTTTTGATGATTATAGCATGGATTGTTCAAGATACCAATCCTGCTCAAAACAATAGGTAACGGATAGTGTTTCAAGTGATTTGTTTTTCTCTCGAATTCTATAATCAAAGCGATAATAATTTCGCTATAATGTAGCAATATTATAAAAGGAGTATCAATAGAGTTGTTGCGGAATAGTGATTTGTCAATGTTAGAAGTCGTATTTGTGGCTCCGGATGCTGGATTCGAACCAGCGACCAAGTGATTAACAGTCACCTACTCTACCGCTGAGCTAATCCGGAATGGGTTTGAAAATAGCGAGTGCTTATTTTCGTGGGTGAGATTATAGTCAAAAAGATCTTTAAAGTCAAGGGTTTTTAGCCTAAAGTGTAAAAATTTACACCATTTGTCTCTTTAACAGTGATTTTTTCCTCCGAGAGAAGTGTTTTTAGCCTTTCTTGGCTCTCATTGTCAAAAAGTATCTCAATATCCTCCGGGCTGAGTGGTCTTTTGGAGAGTGTTTGGAGGATCTCCTCTTCGCTATAGCACTCCGGCTTTGACGCCACATGTTTTCTCGATGCGATATAAACCGGCAGAGAAGGGTCAAATTGATATGCGATCGCATGCAGCTCTTTGTAGCCAAGAGGTTTGACCTTGTATGCCGGTGGCCGATCGATCGTTCCGATATCGATACGGGTCGGTTTGAGCTTGAGAAAAAACGCGTTGAGCAGTGCGATCTCTTCGGGCCTGTCATTGAGCGTCTTGACGAAGAGTGTCTCGATGATCAGCGGGCCCGCATAACACTTCCGAAATGCAAGCATCCCCGCCTTGACCTCATCGATCGCAATGCCCTTATGTGACCGATCCAGCTTGTGCAGGCAGCGGTCTGTCGCGCAGTCCAGCGAGAGCTTGACCAGATCGAGCTTGGCAAGTGCTTCTCTGACATTCGGGTCACCGATCGTGCTGCCATTGCTGAGTATCAATGTCTTACTTTCGCCCTTGATCGCATCGATCGCATCGATCAATTCGGAAAGATAAGGGTAGAGTGTAGGCTCTCCATTGGCTGTCAATGTAATGAAGTCAACCGAATGGTGTACAGTAAGTGCCTTCTGCAAAGCATCGATCACCTCTTTGACTGCCACAACCTCATCATAGGCATCGACTGTTTTGGCCGGATCGAGCTCGCAGTAGAGACAGTCAAAATTGCACTGCTTCTTTCCCGGGCTCAGATCGATACCAAGCGATTTGCCAAAACGTCGTGAATGAACTGGTCCAAAGATAATACTCATCGTGCCAACCATCGGACCAAGTCAGCGGAGAGTTTCTCCAGTGCACGATTGGTCGCTTTGACATAGCCGGCGGCATCGACCGTCTCTGTCGGGATCTCGTAGGTAAATTTTTTACTTTTGATCATCAGGTTATTGTCTGTGTCGATCAAATCAAAACGGACAGAGAGGACAGATACTGAGAGATCCTTACGCACCTTGTGATAAAAGTCATAGACTTCACTCTCCAGGAGAAAATCCGTATTGGCCAGAGAAGTGTAATCGATCACTGATTTGAAAACAGCGCCGTGATCGAGTGCACGAATGATGCCACTGGTCAAAAGCTGACTGCTGCTGCTGCTCCATGTGGCATTCTGGTAGCTTCCCTGTTCGAGCTTGCTGTAAGAGAAGCAGATCGAACTGCTGGATTTGCCTTTGATATTGTTAGGATAGGCCACCTTGACGCTTTTGTCGCGATAAGGTGAATGGGAAACGTTGCCAAAGTGAAAACTCGGATCGAGGATATAAGTACGCATCGGGGCACTCTTGATGACACAGCCGCTGATGAAGAGTGATCCTGCCATCACCAGTAATCGCATGCTTATCTTTTTCATTCGCCTGGTCCTCGTCTGGGCGTACTCGACTTATAGAGTATATCGCTGGGGCTTTGCCTGAGCTGCCGTGTCAGTGCGTTGACCTGCACAGAGAGTTCACGGATATCATTCATAGTCGGTTGCATAATCTTCTGCATATTGTAGTCTCCACGGTTGACTGTTTTTTCGATTTTGAGCGCCAGGCTGTCGATACTCTGGCTCATCTTGTCAAAATTTTCAAAGGAGGGCTTGATATCCTGATGCAGATCGTCTGCAAAAGTATCGAAGTCTTTGGTCAATTTATCGAGCGAAGCCCTGAACGCTTTAAGTGTCGTTTCCGCCTCATCCAGCGCACTGACGACCTTATCCTCTACTTTGATGCCCTTGGCGGCGATTTGATTGGCGTTGTCCAGCAGGGCACTGAAATTTTTGAGATTTTCATCGGAGAGCAGCTTTTCTCCTCTCTTCAGGAGAGCTACCATCTCATCAGAGAGCGTATCGAGGTTTTTCTCCAGTCTCCCCAGCAAGGATGAACCCGCTTGAATGACGGGGATCTCCCCGTCTGCAGGCTGAAGTGTCTTGGCAGCATTACTTCCTCCCTCTATCTCCACATAGGAGAGACCGGTCAATCCAAACATGCTGATCGTACCGAGCATATCCTCTTTGATCGGGACATCTTTCCTGATCTTGAGTGTGATATCCACCACTTCGATATTGTTCGGGTTGACATGGATATCACTGACGGTTCCCACATCCACTCCTTTGAGCTTGACATCCGAATCTTTGGAGAGTCCCGAGACAGACTCATCCATATGCAGCATATAAAGATCATACTCATCTTCAAATCCCGTATTGCCCAACCAGAAAGCAAAAAAGATAGTACCCGCCGTCAGCACCATCACAAAGATACCGATCACTGTATAATTGACTTTGCTATACATCTGCTTCTACTCGCTTTTCCCATCTATTTTTAGCATATTCGTTTTTGAAAAACTTTTCGACAAAAGGATGATCAGATTGTAGCACATTTTCCAAAGTTCCTTCTGCTACGACATGCTTGTCCGCCAAAACGGAAAAACGGTCAACGATCGAATAGATCGAATCAAGATCATGCGTAATCATCACGACCGTAATCCCCAGAAGCTCCCGCAGCTCCAAGATCAGTGCATCGAAATTTCGTGCACCGATCGGGTCGAGGCCCGAAGTCGGCTCATCAAGAAAAAGGAGCTTGGGGTCCATCGCCAGCGCCCTTGCCAAGGCTGCCCGCTTGATCATGCCCCCGCTCAACTCAGAAGGATAGAGTCCCCCCGCCCGCGCCTCAAGTCCCACCATGCTGATCTTGGTTTTGACGATCTCATCTCGCATTTTTTTACTGATACCGGTATACTCTTTGAGCTGCAACTCGATATTTTCGGCGACTGTCAACGAAGTGAAGAGTGCGCCAAATTGAAACAGTACGCCCCACTCACGGCGGAGCATCTGTGCATCCTGATAACTGATATCCGAAAGTTTGTGGCCCAGTACCCACATCTCTCCCGCCGTAGGCTTGAGCAGCATGATCATCTCTTTGAGCAGGAGCGTCTTGCCTGCGCCGCTCTCTCCGAGGATACCATAGATTTCTCCCCGATTGACTTCCAGGGAGAGTTTGTCATGAATGACGGTTTTTCCGAAACTTGTCACGATATCCTTCGCCTCTATGACCTTCTCCATCAGATACCCCACTCCGTCAATATCACAGAGAAGAGCGCATCACACGCGATCACAAAAAAGATAGAGTTTACGACACTGGCGGTCGTCTGATAACCGATACTCTCCGTATCATCCGTCACTTGTAAGCCCCTGAAACAGCCGATCATCGCGATGAGCATCGCAAAAAAAGGCCCCTTGATGATCCCGATCCAGAAGTGCTTGACCGAGAGGACTTCCTGCAGGCGATCAACAAACTGTCCGTAAGAGATATTGAGCTCCAGGCTGGCAGCAAACATACTCCCCATCATACCGACAATATCTGCAAAAAATATCAACAACGGCAGTGCGATCATCAGTGCAAGTGTGCGCGGCAAAATCAGAAAGTAGAAGGGATCAAACCCCATCGTACGCATCGCCGAAATCTCTTCTGTGATCTTCATCGCACCGATCTGTGCCGTATAGGCCGATCCGCTGCGCCCTGCTACGACGATCGCAGTGATGAGCGGTGCAAGCTCTCTCGTGATAGAGATCCCCGCCAAGTCGACGATAAAGATATCCGCCCCGAACTTGGCTAACTCTACTGCACTCTGATAAGAGATCACCATTCCCACCAGAAATGAGGTCAAAGCGATGATCAGCAGCGCACTCACTCCGGATCGCTCGATATGATACGTAATCTCTTTCATCCTAATATTGCCGGGGGTGGTAAAATAGCGTAGAAAAGCGATCAGCATATGTCCTGTAAATTCCAAAAATTTCACAAATACATCATAGCCCTCGACCGTCGTCTTGCCTAAACGATGAAGGAGCCCTTCCTTTCGTACAGGGATCGACTCTTTGATGCGATTTTTCAACAACAGACGATACATCCGCTCCTGCTCTTCCGAATAGCCGGTCAGCACGACTTCACCCTGAGATTTGAACATCTCATAATAAGCCATAAAGAGCAGTACTCCCGAGCTGTCAAACGCCTCCACACCTGAAAAGTCCCAGACGATTCTCTTTTGTGGTGATATTTTCTGGAGCATTTTGTGTATTGTTGGCTCATTGTAGAGTGTCCACGCTCCTCTCGAATGGATCACAAGATGATCTTCAAGATTTTCGATATGCAAAAAGGGCTGATTCATATTCATAAAACTGATTATATCACAAGATAGAACAGTGTATACTGTCAAAAAAAATGAGGATAGCATCTATGCATGATTTTGGTCTGGAACTGTGGGGGGATAACAACTTTCTCATCAAAGAGGGGCGGCTTGCGCTCAATCATGCCAACACCCCTTCTCTGCTGGAGATGACTCAGAGGGTGCGGGAGAGAGGTTACAAGGGTCCTCTGCTCCTGCGATTTCCCCATCTCGTCCAAAAACAGATCGCAACACTCTTTGATGCTTTTCATACTGCGATAGAGACGTTCGACTATCAGGGTCGCTTCCGTGCCGTCTTTCCACTCAAAGTCAATCAGTACCCCAATTTCATTCACGCGTTGATGCGGGTGGCATCTCCTTATGGCTATGGCTTGGAGGCAGGCAGCAAAGCAGAACTGATCATCGCGATGTCTGAGACACCGGTGGGTGCCCCTATCACTGTCAATGGCTTCAAGGACAGGGAGATGATCGCACTCTGCTTTATCGCTGCCAAGATGGGGCACGACATCACTGTCACCATAGAGGGCCTGGGTGAACTCCAGACGATCATCGAAGTCAATACTGATTTCAACAAAGAGAGTCGTGCTCCCATCTCGCCCAAAATAGGCGTACGGATCCGCTTGCACAGTTCGGGTATCGGCATCTGGGCCAAGAGTGGCGGATATAGTTCGAAATTTGGTCTGACTTCCACTGAATTGCTCGAAGCCTTCGATCTGATGCAGCAGAGTGATATACTCGACCAGCTCTCTATGGTTCATTTTCACATCGGTTCGCAGATGAGTGAAATCGCCCCACTCAAAAAAGCACTGCGTGAAGCAGGCAATATCTATGCCGACTTGAAAAATCGTGGAGCAACTGCCCTCACCGCAATCAATATCGGTGGGGGTCTGGCAGTCGAATATGGCCAGCACAGCCACGCTCAGGAACGAAACTATTCCCTCAAGGAGTTTGCCAATGATGTAGTTTTTTTGATGCAGGAGATCGCCAAAAGCAAAGGTGTAGAGACACCGGATATCTTCACTGAGTCCGGCCGCTTTATCGCAGCGAGCCACTCCGTCCTGATCGCCCCGGTACTGGAGCTCTTTTCTCAGGAGTATCACCACAAAGGTCTCCGCCCCAAGAAGAGCAACCCGCCACTGGTCGACGAGCTCTACGACCTGTTCGAAACGATCCATCGCGGCAATGCCCGGGAATACCTGCACGATGCACTTGATCACATGGAGTCGCTGCTGACGCTTTTTGACTTGGGATATATCGACCTGGAAGACCGATCCAATACAGAGATCCTCGTCAACCTCATCATCAAAAAAGCAATCAATCTGCTCAAAAATGAAGACACAAAAGAGCTCAAACGTCTCCAGAATCGTATACAGGAGAAGTATCTCGTCAATTTTTCCGCTTTTGAGTCTCTCCCTGATTTTTGGGGCTTGTCTCAGCACTTTCCAGTGATGCCGATCGATCGCCTCGACACCAAGCCCTCCAGGCCGGCAAGCCTCTGGGATATCACATGCGACAGCGACGGAGAGATCGGATTTGATCCCGATCTACCGCTCTATCTGCATGATATCGATACCATGCAAGATGAGTATTTTCTCGCTTTTTTTCTGACGGGCGCTTACCAGGAAGTATTGGGGATGAAACACAACCTTTTTACCCATCCTACCGAAGTCGTCGTGACGTTCGATGAAGCGGGCGAAATGCGCCTGGAGCGTCTGATCGAAGCGCAAAACCTGATGGATATCCTCGACGACCTTGATTATGAAACCAATACAATAGACAAATCCCTCAAGCATAAAATCGAACACTCCCCATGTATCGACGAGGAGGAGAAACAGGTACTTCTGGGCAAGCTTTACCTTTATTTAAGCGAAAATAGCTATCTTAAGACGATTCAAGCCAGCCAAAAAAATTGAGCTTGAAGAAGGAAACAGCGTGACACTTTACGGTTATATCAAAGAGGATTTTCTCAATGTCAAACGCAATGACCCGGCATTGCACTCTACGTTTGAACTTTTTTTTAACTATCCGGGTCTTTGGGGGATCTTTTTTTATCGGCATTCGCATTGGCTCTTTAGCAAAGGATTACGCTTTTTGCCTCGCTTGATATCGGGTCTGGGGCAGTTTTTGACCACCATTGATATCCATCCTGCCGCCCAAATAGGCAGACGGGTCTTTATCGACCATGGGGTCGGGGTCGTGATCGGCGAGACAACGATCATCGGTGATGATGTGCTGATCTACCAGCAAGTGACACTCGGTGGTGTGAGCCTCAACAAGGGCAAGCGTCACCCCACGCTCGAAGACAATGTTGTCATCGGTGCAGGCGCCAAAATCCTGGGCAATATCACCATCGGCAAAAACTCAAAAGTCGGCGCCAACTCCGTCGTGGTCAAAGATGTCCCCCCGGACTCTACAGCGATCGGTATCCCCGCGCGAGTGATCCAGAGAGGCTTTGACAAAGCACCGCTCAGCCACAACAAAATACCCGATATCAATAAAGAAATTTTCGAATATCTCATCAAGCGTATCGCAGTGCTCGAGCATGCAGTCAAAACCGGTGACACACTCTCGATGGAAAAAGATGATCACGAACTCTCAGAAGTCTATGATGCCTTCATCAAATCTATGGATTGATATAAACTGATTTCCAACTTTAACATAGTATAATCATTAAATTTTTTTCAAAGGTTATCCATGTTATCCAAACGAATCCAAACACTCTCACCCTCTTTGACAATTGCTATCTCTTCACTGGCAAGAGATCTCAAAGCGCAAGGAAAGGACATTCTCAGTTTTTCAGCCGGCGAGCCGGATTTTGGCACACCCCGTCTCATCAAGGATGAAGCGATCAAAGCGATCAATGAAGGCTTCACCCAATATACTGCCGTACCCGGTATTCCTGAGCTTCTCGAATCGATCAGCGGCAAACTCAAACGAGAGAATGGTCTCGACTATGCACCCAACCAAATCATTGTAAGCAATGGGGCAAAACATTCACTTTTCAATCTCTTTCAAGCCCTGATCAACGAAGGAGATGAAGTCATCATTCCTGCACCCTACTGGGTCACCTATCCTGAGCAGGTTAAATATTGCGGCGGTGTCTCTGTGGTCATCGAAACCAATGATATCAACGACTTCAAGATCACGGCAGAACAGCTCAGGGCTGCAATTACGCCCCGGACCAAAGTACTCATACTCAACTCTCCCTCCAACCCAACCGGATCGATCTACAGCAGAGAAGAGCTCCTGGAGATCGGTGAAGTCCTCAAGGGTACCGATATCCTCGTCGCAAGTGATGAAATGTATGAAAAACTGATCTTTGGTGACAACCAATTTGTCGCTGCAGCCAGTGTCAGTGAAGATATGTTTCAGCGTACGATCACGATCAATGGCTTGAGCAAATCAGTGGCGATGACAGGCTGGCGCTTCGGCTATCTCGCCTCACCAAAAGAAGAACTGATCTCTGTGATGAACAAGCTCCAGAGCCAGAGTACTTCCAATATTAACTCGATCACGCAAAAAGCAGCGATCCCTGCTCTCAACGGTGAAGTTGATGACGAGATCGAAAGCATGCGACAGGCATTTGAAGCCAGATCCAAGGAAGCATATGAACTCTTCAATGCGATCAATGGCCTCAGTGTGATCAAGCCTCAGGGAGCCTTCTATCTCTTCGTCAATATCAAAGATATCAGCAATGACTCTATCCAATTCTGCAAAGACCTTCTCAGTGAAACCGGTGTCGCTGTCGTGCCGGGGATCGGATTTGGAAGCGAAGGCTACTTCAGGTTTTCTTATGCGACCGACATTGTCACCATCCGCGAAGGCGTCCGCCGTATCGAAAAATTCGTCAAAAAACTACAATCATAAGGCTTGGAGAGCAAACACCCGCTCTCTTTCCGACTCGCACTCACAAGGTATCTCAATGCATCACAGGTTTTTAAAAATATTTCTTTCTCTTTTCGCTATAGCCACCCTCCTCCAGGCAACTGCCCCGGAACCTCCTCAGGAAAAATCAACAAAAGCAGTCAATCCCGCAGTCAAATCCATCGACTTCTCTATGGTTATCAGCGGCGGTGTCAGCCTGGGTGCTTATGAAGCGGGATACAACTGGGCTATGATCAAAATGCTCTCAGAGATCAAGACCAAAAACCTCAATATAGATCCACAGCTGCAATCTGTCGCCGGTGCTTCTGCCGGATCGATCAATGCACTGCTTTCGGCTATGTATTGGTGTCAAAAAGAGTCTTTCCCCTATCAAAACAGCGTCGAAGACAACCTCTTCTATGAAACCTGGGTTCATCTGGGAATAGATGATCTTATGATCGAGGGGGATGACCCTGAGAACAAAAGCACACTCTTCACCAGAAAAGCACTCAGAGACAAAGCCGATAAAATTATGAAACATATGGGTAAGTCTATCTACAATGAAGGCTGTGAAATCCCTATGGGATTTGCCGTGACAAAAGTCACACCCATCGTCGAAGAGTTTCAGGGGATTAAGATCAAGAATCAGACTTTCTCTGTCCCGCTGACCTTCAAAGTATCCAACGGAAAAGCCAAAATAGTCAACCAGGAGATGCGCCCAAGTACGGCATTTTATCTCTCTATACCGGGGATCGAAGAGGACTTCTCCAAAGTAACCGATGTTCTCTTCGCTTCATCTGCTTTTCCCGGAGCCTTCCAGCAGGTAAAACTGCGCTATGGGTACAAAGGAAAGATTTATTCACAATACTTTATCGACGGAGGCGCTTACAACAATGTCCCGCTGCAGTTGGCAACGGAGCTTGACCCGGATGCAAGACTCTTCATCTATATGGATCCGAGCAATATGCGAAAACAGCCAAAAATCAAGCAAACTGCTATAGAGGAGAAACCTCCCATCGGTTTCCTCTCATCCAATCTCTCGCCTCTCACAAGTACTTTGGAGATCTTTCAGCAGATGCACCTCTATGAAGCGATCAACAAATACTTCAGGAACAACCCAGAAAGGAAACTGGTACTCTCCTCACGATATCATCCTCTGACAGCAGGATACCTGGAGCATTTTGGCGCCTTTCTGGACTCCAACTTCCGTCTCTACGACTACCATGTCGGTGTCTATGATGCCATCTACCATTTAGCCAAAAGGCTCAAGGACAAGAACCATTTCAAAGAGCTCTCGCAAACCCAGTTGATGGAACGCTTGATGAAACATCTCAAGATCGACAAAAATCCTGAAGCACTCACGGCTTATCGCTTTTTCCTGGCGACAGAGTTCAAGCAGACAAAACCTCAAATGGACAATCGCTACGCTGCAATCTACTATGCCTTCAATCTCAAAGAGCCTGAGAGTAAGCGCTATACGACACCCGAATTCACTGCCTTTCTGGGCAAACTGGATATGCGTTACCTGCCTGTCAAGAAGGGCTCATTCCTCGCAGAAGCCAGAAAAGATCTCAAAAGCTGGGGCAAAAGACCACTTAGAGAACTGGTGAATCGCATCACAGCCCTCGAAAATAATCGGGCAGAGGTTTATCCCGGTTACAAACCGATGGCAAAAGCGGTAAGCATAGCAGCCTGGGGAGGAAGCTCTCTTATCAAAAAGAAAGAGGGATGGGATATTTTCCCTCTCAATGCACCGCATGACAAAGGAAAAGAAGATCTCCAGACAGCACTTCGACTGCTCCCTTCAGAGATTGCAATAGACTCTGTCAATGGAGGCCTCAGCCTAGGATGGAGTGCCTACTGGTATAAAGATATGGGCCCGATCAATGGTTTTGAATTCAAGCCTTCCTATACTTTCAATGATGGCGGTGGAGACTTTATTCGCATGGATGTCAATGCCTTTGCCGAATTTGATGATTTTGTCAAAGTGGGGCTGGGTGTCAGTGGTTTTGGAAACATGGAAGGGAGCTTCTTCGAGGAGGATTCCGCTTATGGAGCCAATGTCTATGTAGATGTAATGGATATCTTCAGAATGACATATGTCCGACGACATGGCAACTTCGTAGATAATGGATACTTTTATCTTGGTATTGAAAATATACCGAGCTTGATTTATTGGCTGAATCGATAAGAATGGTTTAAGGGGAAAGAATTGAAAATTTTCCCTTTATCCCGGATTATGCAAACCACCCCCGGACCGCTGCAGAGAAATAATAACTTAACAATCCTACGACCAATCCCCACACAATTGAAGCAAAGATATTGAGAATGAGGAACTTTCTCAAGTCATATTTGCTCAAGCCCATAATGATCGGCACTAACGTCTTGACGCCATAGACATATTTCTGGAGGAATACCACCATCCAGCCATATTTGCGCATCATCAATACCGTTCTGGCATGGATGCGGCCTTTGAATTTTTTGATATAGCCCATGACGGACTGCTTATTGGTCTGTGCCATATAGAAGAGGACATTGTCTCCGATATAGTTGAAAACCGTCGCGATCACGATAGAGGTGGTGATATCCATTTTGCCCATCGCCGAGAGGATGCCGGCACCGGCCAGTCCAGCCATACCACCGCCAAAAGAGTAGATCGCCAGAATGATATAGCCATATGTTGAGAGGGAATTGAGTATCTCTTCCACCGATTGCCTTTTGAGTAAGATACAGGATATTAGCCAAAATCTGCTAAAATCTGCCTATGTTTTCACTATTCACTTCGATTCTTTTCGTCTATTTCTTTATCCTGCTGGGCTATATGGGCAAGCGCATCTTCAAAGATGAGATGAGCGAGAAAACATTGACGCTTTTTTCTGTCTATTTCCTCCAGCCTTTTGTCACTGTCTGGGGCTTCAGTACAGCGAAGCTGCACAGCGAACACTTCTTTATCCCCCTGCTCTACCTTGGCATCATTGTGCTCCTTTTGCTGCCCACCATCCTCATCGCCCGTTCACTCTTTGCAGACAAGAAGGAGCGGGCCATTTTCTCGATCGCCGGATTTGTCGGCAACACCGGCAATATTGGTATCCCGCTTGGCCTGGCACTTTTTGGTGAACAGAGTGTTATCTACACCACCCTGATCAATATTGCCAATGTCTTTGTCGTCTATGTCATTGGTGTCTATATCTATTCTCGCGGTTCACTCAGCATCCGCCAATCCCTCCTCAACATCATCAAGATCCCCATCATTCCTGCTTCGATCATCGCAATATTGATCAATGTATACAATATCCCTCTGGGTGATCAAATCAGGGAGTTTTTCAAGATGGGTGCCTATGGCGGTATCGTTTTACAGCTCTTTTTGCTGGGGACCTTTCTCTATGGTTTGAAGCTCCACGAAATCAGCCGAAAGCTCCTCGTCGGAACCCTCAGCCAAAAGTTCCTCATCGTCCCGATCGCGACACTTCTGATCCTGCGGCTGACCGATCTGTCTGCCTTTATCCAGGCGGTCATCGTCATGGAGATGATGACACCTCTCGCCGTCGCCAATATCAACCTCGCCTCTCT
This sequence comes from Sulfurovum sp., assembly GCA_024763175.1. Taxonomy (GTDB): domain Bacteria; phylum Campylobacterota; class Campylobacteria; order Campylobacterales; family Sulfurovaceae; genus SZUA-451. The sequence goes on along the minus strand of JANTGA010000050.1, from coordinate 751 downwards.
CTACGACTGCCGCCCCAAAGATGTGACAACACTGATACTGCTCAGTACACTGCTCTTCATTCCTGTACTTTTTTTACTCAGTTATCTTGTTGAGCATTTTTACCAGTCAGTAGGTATGCCGTAAATTATGGCTTTTGGTGGCATCAAACCCACAAAATCCGATCAATCCTGTAGGGCGGGAGTTTAATATTTTATGCTAAAATCTCATCAACTCAAATCAGGAACTGTCTATGTCTAAAAAAACCCTTATCATCGGTGCCGGCGGAGTCGGAAATGTCGTAACATTCAAATGTGCCATGAATGCTGAAACATTCGGGGCTATCACCCTTGCCAGCCGAACGCGCAGCAAGTGTGATGTGATCGCCGGCAATGTCCTGGAGCGAACCGGCATCAAGATAGCCACAGCTCAGGTCGATGCGGACAATGTCTCTGAACTCGTCGACCTTATCGAGACAATCGATGCCGATATCGTCATCAATGTGGCACTTCCCTATCAGGATCTTGCGATCATGGATGCCTGCATCGCATGCGGAGTCGATTATCTCGATACTGCCAACTATGAGCATCCCGATACAGCGAAGTTCGAATACAAGGAGCAGTGGGCGAAGGATCAGGATTTTAAGGATGCTGGTATCATGGGCCTTCTGGGGAGTGGCTTCGACCCGGGTGTGACCAATCTCTTTTGTGCTTATGCCCAAAAACACTACTTTGATGAGATCCACACCATCGATATCCTCGACTGCAATGCCGG
>JANTGA010000049.1 GCA_024763175.1 Sulfurovum sp. | reverse complement strand
CCGGTCGGGAAAAAGATCAGGGTAGAGAGTCCGACGAGTGTGGTGACAGAGGTCAATACGATAGGACGGAAGCGTTTGGCAGCGAGGGTATAGATATCATCCAGCGTTTTGGCTGATTTGAGTGTGATCAGCATGATGATCCCATCATTGATGACGACACCGGCGAGTCCGAGCATTCCGATGAGCGAAGGCATACCGATATTGACACCCAGGAGCATATGCCCGACCATCACACCCAGCATAGAGAAAGGGATGACGGAGAGCAGGATAAAGCTTTCCCTGAAAGAGTTGAAGAGATAGAGCATCGAGAGCAAGATCAGGACCATTGCCAGTGCAGTTGCCCAGAGCATATCGGACTTGAGCTCTTCGCGTTTCTCCTTTTCTCCTTTTTGTACGATTTGAATCCCTTTCTTCTGAATACTTTCCAATGTAGGCTCGAGCTGGCTCAGGGCTTCGTCAGCTGTGATAATTTTGGGGTCGATATTGGCAAAGAGATAGAAGTTTTTGACGCCATTGTCTTTGGTGACCTTCTCAAAAGCTTTGATCCGTTCAAAAACCGTCACCTCTTTGAGTGCAATACTTTTGCCATCTGCCAGAGGGATTTGTACATTTTTCAGTGTCTCCAGACTATCTTTGTCACCACTCTCTATCTTGATCTCCAGGAGGCCTTCCCGGTTAAATGTATTGGAAATTTTTCTGGAGAGATAGAGGCTGGAGAGGACCTTTCCGATCGTCGCCTCATCGATACCAAGGGATTCTCCATAGGGGTTGACGTGCAGTTTTATCTCATCGATCCCAAACTGGATATTGTCTGTGACAGTGATGATGCCGGGTGTCGCTTTGAGCTGCTTTTTGAGCAGGTTTATGGATGCGATGACGGCTTGATCATCATCTGAGATGAGACCGATCTTGATGTCGGATTTGATGGGGCCTACTTTTTGCTGTACGATTGAGAGATCGCGCAGCTTGAATCGCTCTTTGAAATGCTGCTCCTTCAGGAAGTGATCGAGTTTTTTGGAGATGACGTTTGATTTTTCTTTACGGATCCTCCCTGTTTTGTCGTAATAAAACGAAAGATAGGGTGTGATGAAGCGGTCGACAATATTTTGTGCTTCGAGCTTCTCAAGCTCCAGCGTGATATCGCCGACATAGGGGTAGGTTTCACTATTGGATGCGCTGTCGCGTCTCCAGCCTGCGACAGAGCCGATATGCTTGATATAAAACTCTTTTTTATGGGCATAGATTGTTTTTTGCATCTCAAGCAGGATGGCATTCATTGCTTCGACACTGGTGTTGACATCGGCCTTGAGGGCGATATGGATCGTACTGGAGTCAAACCGCGGAAACATTTGAAACTTGCTGACTTTGAAGCTCAGGATTGTCAGGAGGGGGACGATGATGACAAAAGTGAGCAAAAAGCTTTTTCGATGTCGCATGATATGGTGGATGATCAGGCTGTAGAGCCGATTGGCGGGCTCCCATGAGCGTACCTTTTGTCCGGGAGAGAGGGTGTGTGCTGCGTGGATAGGGAGAAAGAGAAAAGCTTCGATCAGGGATGCGATCACCAGCGCAGAGACGGCGATGGGGATCAGCTTGATCACTTCACCCATCTGGCCCGAGATCATCAGGGCGGGAATAAAAGCAAAGAGGGTCGTCAAAGAAGCGATTGTCACCGGCTCGGCCATCTCTTTGGCACCCAGTATGGCTGCTTCTCCGGCAGCATAGCCCTTCTCGATGTATTGCTGGATATTTTCACTCACGACGATTGCATCATCGACGATGATCCCTAGTGCGATCAGGACGCCGACCAGGGAGATCATGTTGATACTGTAGCCAAAAAGATAGAGATAAAATGCCCCTATCAAAAAAGAGGTGGGGATCCCCAGCGCGATGATAAAGGCCATTCTGCTATTGATCAGCCAGGCGACAAGAAGAGAGATGACGAGGATGCCCAGCAGAATATTGGAGACGACGATATTGAGTCGGTCTTTGATCTTTTCAGAGCGGTCGTTGTGGATAAAGGTTGTGAGTTTCGGGTTCTCCTTTTCGAAGTGTTTCAAGAGTCCCTGGATCTGTTTGGCGAGTTCCAATGCACTGCCTTTTTCGTCCTGCTTGACGACGAGGTTGAGTGCGGTTTTGTTATCCATCGCAAAGAGTGTCTGTGCATCTTCATAGCGCTTGGCAATTCGGGCAATATCTTTGAGGTAGAGATAGTGCTGATCGACTTTGATGAGGGTGTCTCCCCAGGCTTGGGCACTCTTCTTGCCGTTGGCTGTCGAGAGATAGAAGAAACCATGACGGGGATCTTCTATCTTGCCGATGGGGAAGATATAGGAGAGCCTGCCCAAGGCAGCAATGAGATGATCTTTGTCAAGTCCCAGTGCCCGGATCTTCTCTGTATCGAGTTGAATGTCATAGAAGATATCCGAATCTCCATAGATTTCCACCTCTGCAATATATTTGATCTCGCTGAGCTTCTCTTTGAGTTTTTGCGCTTTTTCTTTGAGCTGGGAGAGGGAGAGTGTCTCTGAAGCGACTACAATATTGAGCAAGTCCCGCTTGACTTCGAGGACTTTGACGACAGGCTCATCCATATCTTCGGGGAGGTCTCTTTTGGCGATGGCAAGGGCATCTTTGACTTTGTCTGCGGTATTGTATCGGTCGATACCGTTTTCCAGCTCCAGGATGATCGTAAAACTTCCCGGGTTGATGACAGTCGTCATATCTTTGACTCCATCGATATTGTCGATCTCCTCTTCGAGCGGCTTGACTGCCATCTTGTCCATCACGTCCAGAGATGTACCGCTGTAGTGACCGGTGACGGCCACCATGTCGAGGTCAAAAGAGGGAAAGATCTCTTTGGGGATCTTGATATAGGAGTAAATACCGACTGTGACAATGAGCAAGAAGAGCATATAATTTATTCTTGCATTGTCGACAAAAAAACGAATGACTTTTTCGAACATTCTGAACCTCCCGTATTGTAAGGGAGTGATTATACCCTAAAGATTGGCGTAGTACTTACTTCCATCGGAGAATGTGTTGACAGTGAGCTTGGAGAAATGCTCGAGATAATTCCAGAAATCTTCGGTCAATGCCCTGTCGACCCCTTCGAGCTCTTCAAGCGCTTCTCGCATGGTGCCGAGCCATTCGATACGGGACTTTTCGGTGATAGAAAATTCGTCGTGGAGGCGAACCATATATTCATTGAGTTCCATGCCCCCGGATTCACCCTTATAGACTTTTGGACCGCCGCAGATCTGGATAAAGAATTTGGTATTTTTCTCTTTGATTTCAGCAAACTCCTCTTCATCTTGAGGGAAAAAGTTGGCAATATCGCTTTCGTAAATTTTGTCATAAAAGTTATACATCAGTTTTCGCATACCCTCTTCGCCGCCGATGGCTTCATAAAAAGCAGGATCCGGGTTCTTGAAGTCGACATGCTCGCCTTTGACAGTAGGGGTTATTTCAAAGCTCATTTTTTTCCTTTATTTGTATGATGAATATTCTATCAAATTATTATAAATATAACGCGTATCTAGTCACAATAGCGTTTCATTAAATCGCTGTAGTATTCAATCCTGCGATCTCGCAGGAACGGCCAGATATCGCGTACCTCTTTGGTGCGGTGGTGGTTGATATCGGCATAGAGTATCTCCTCTGTTTGAGTGCCTGCTTCTGCGAGCATCTCCCCCTGTGCACCGCAGACGAAGCTGCTGCCCCAGAAGCGTATACCGGGCATCGCGCCGGAGCTGTCTGCCTCAAAACCGACACGATTGCAGGAGAGGACGGGGATGGCATTGGCGATGGCATGGGAGCGCTGGATCGTGATCCAGCTCTCTCTCTGCCGCATCTTCTCTGCGTCACTGTCTTCATCGAACCATCCTATCGCTGTGGGGTAGATGAGCAGTTGCGCTCCTTTGAGTGTCATGATGCGTGCCGCCTCAGGATACCACTGGTCCCAGCAGACCAGTACACCGAGTCTGCCCACACTGGTATCGATCGGCTCGAAGCCGAGATCGCCGGGAGTGAAGTAGAATTTTTCATAAAATCCGGGGTCATCGGGGATATGCATTTTGCGGTATTTGCCTGCGATGCTGCCATCTTTTTCAAAGACCACGGCGGTGTTGTGATAGAGTCCGGGGGCGCGTTTTTCGAAAAGAGAAGTGACAAGAACCACTTCATTGGTTTTGGCCGCTTCGCTCCAGTAGAGCAGGTCAGCCTCATACTCGCCGGCATACGCAAAAAACGTCACATCCTCGCTTTGGCAGAAGTATTCATTCTGGTGAAGTTCCTGGAGTACGACCAGCTCTGCTCCGTTCCGGGATGCTTCTTTGATTTTTTTATTGCTGGCATCCATCGTTTGCTGCTTATTGCCGCTGTAGTGTTGTTGAATCAGCGAAACTTTCAAATTTCTCTCCTTTATTGGGCGATCTGCATCGTAGAGCAGTGCAGGCTGCCACCCTCTTCGATCAGTTTTTCGCAATTGACGGGGATGATCTCCTTGTCGGGAAAAATCTTTTTGAATATCTCACCGGACTCTTTGTCTGCAGCAGCATTGTAGGTAGGATAGATCAACGCTTTGTCAGTGATGAGGAAGTTGGCATAGGTGGCGGGAAGTCGGTCCCCTTTCTGGTTTTGTTTGGCTTCGCACATCGGCAACGGGATCAGTCTGTAGGGATTACCCCCAGGTGTACGAAAGTGTTTGAGCTCCTCTTCCATTTTCTGCAATGCGTCGTAATGTTCATCTTCTTTGTCGCTGCACTGGACATAAGCGATCGATTCTTTGTCGACAAAGCGGGCCAGCATGTCGATGTGACTATCGGTGTCATCTCCCGCCAGATAGCCGTGATCGAGCCAGAGGATACGCTCGGCGCCGAGATACGTTTCAAGTCTGGATGCGACTTCAGCTTTGCTCAGTCCGCCATTTCGATTGTCATTGCAGAGACACTGTGAAGTCGTCAGGATCGTACCTGCGCCATCAGACTCGATCGAGCCGCCTTCAAGCACGAAATCGATAGACTCCAGTGCTATGGTGCCAAGGTAGCCTTTTTTGTGCAGAGTCCTGTTGACAAGGTTGTCAAGCGAAGCATCAAACTTGCCTCCCCAGCCGTCAAACGTAAAATCAAGCAGTTTGGTTTCGCCATTTTCTTCTATAGAAATATAACCATAATCGCGTACCCAGGTATCGTTGGTCGGGATTTCGATGAAGCTCAGGTTGCGGGTGCTGCAAAATCTCTCAGAGATACTTTGTCTGTCCCGGCAGACGATATAGACCGGTTGCGCATACGCGATCGCCTGAGCGATACGGATAAACGGGGTGAGTGCAGCTTCCAGGTCCTCCGCCCAATCTGTCTCTTCATGAGGGAATGCCATCAAAACCGCTCTTTGCTTTTCCCACTCAGCTTTTACTCTACGCATATCGGCCCCCTTACCCTAATCAAGATCACACCTGTCACTGACTTTGCCATTTTTGCTCTCTTTGATACTGTTGATAAGCTCTCTGAGAAGGAAAAACAAAAAAATAAGCGTTAGCAGCATGCCTACTATTTTAAAAATCATCCAACCGTCCATTCGTACTCCTTTTATTAATTTGTAGCTATAATCCCACTATGGCTTTTATCACACTCAGTAGAGAAAACTTTTATCACAATCTTAACCAAATTGCCCTAAAAACAGGCTCGCTTGACAAGATCGCCATCGTCCTGAAAGACAACGCCTATGGTCATGGCCTTAGCCTCATGGCAAAAATGGCACATGATTTTGGCATCAGACATGCTGTGGTTCGCAATCATCTTGAGGCGACAGAGATCGACTCCCTGTTTGAGACGGTATTGGTGCTCGGAGGAGAGGCTCTCCTCTCGGATACGTGCTCATACGCGATCAATGCACTCGAACAGATTGCCGGGATGCCTGAAGGGTGCAGGGTTGAGCTCAAGGTCGATACCGGGATGCATCGCAACGGCATCGCAGCGGATGAGGTGGACGAAGCACTGGCGATGATCAGAAAACATGCTTTGAAGCTGATGGGCCTGATGACGCATTTTCGCAGTGCCGATCTGTTGAGCTCTGAACTTTTTTGGCAGCAAAAACAGTTTGAAGTTGTGCGAAAGAAAATTGAAACAGCAGGCTTTTCCAATCTGAGGATACACTCCTGTAACTCTGCCGCAATTTTGCGTTCGAAGCGATTTGATGAAGATTTGGTCAGAGTGGGCATCGCCGCTTATGGATACAATGAGCTTGCCTCCCCTTTTGAAGATGTAGTGCTCAAACCGGTGCTGGCGCTGCACGCCCGGAAAGTTTCATCACGCAAGCTCAAGCAGGGTGAGAGAGCAGGGTATGGCGGCACATTCACCGCTCCCAAAGCGATGCGCATCTCCACCTATGATCTGGGATACGGCGATGGATGGTGCAGAGGTGACAGCGATCATCCTTATATTACCCCGGAGGGACTGCCGATCCTCGGGCGGGTTTCGATGGATTTTATCGCCCTGGAGTCTGACAAAGAGGCAGTCTGCATGATGAATGATGCTCAAGATGCCGCAAAGCATTTCAATACGATCAGCTACGAGATGACCACCGCCCTCTCCCCGACAATCGAGCGAAGCATCATTTAGATTCCCTACAGAATGTGCGGGTACTCACAGGGGGCACCCCTATGGGTGTTTTGCGCGATCACATCATTGATTTTGCTATGGCGCTGCCTACTCTTGACAGAAATCCCATTTCATGCTATTATCCAGACATCCCAGCAAAAAGTTACTTATTAACTCACTACGAGTTGTTCGTTAAAATGGGGGTGACTTGGTTTCGACTGGAGTAGTCGGGGCTATGTGCATGTCGGACTGAGCAATTCCGTTACGCGGCTCATTTAGCTTAAACGCAAACAATACAGATTACCGTCCAGCTTACGCAGTAGCGTAAGTCATTAACCCCGCTCACGCGGAGGACTGCCTCGCCCTTGAGTGTCATCTTAGAGGGATTTTGAGGTATCATATCTGATGACTATACCTATCGGCTGCCTAACCGATAGACGAACCTTCAGGCTGGTCCTGCATAGCTTTGGGTGCTGTGCGAAGCAGGATGAGATCTATCAACACCGACTAAGCATGTAGAGTCATAGTTCTATCTATTTCAGGACACGGGTTCAATTCCCGTCGCCTCCACCAATCTGCAATCCAAGAAGTATCGATACATTTTGGGCGCACTCTATGGTGTAATCCGCAATAAAAATATTGTCTCCAGAAGAATCAGATATAATGCCTAATGATAAAAAATTTCAAAAATAGGGAGATTTTTTATTACAGCTAGTACAAAAGATGTAAATACATTAAATTGAGGAGAATGAAATGTTGAAAACAACATTATCGGCGGCTGCAGCTGTGGTTATAGGGATGAGTGGATTGAGTGCAGAGATAGCAGACAAATCTGTTAATGTAAGTATCGACGCCAATGAGAGCAATACAAAAGTTGTCACTAAAGTTGACAATGACAAGGCCAACGATAAGGATATCAAGGTGGTTGCTTCACCGTCTGTGCCTACATCAGAGTCTACAACAAAACCATCGGTGATCGTAACGACGGTAGTCCAGGAAGAGGCACCAGCCGAATCTACACCAACGGTAGAGGACTATGAGGACACGATAGTTTACACCAAAGGTGTCAAAAACAATTACGATATAGGTGAAGAGATCAAGATCAAGCTGACACTCAAGAGAGATGCCTATATTTATTTTTGGACAGTTTCGTATGATGGCAAAGGCTACCTTATCCTACCTAATGACTTCAATGTTGTGACCAAGTATGAAGCCAATAAAGATCATTTGATCCCTGAGGCTACAGCTGATTACCAATTTGCATCAGATAGAGCAGGTGTTGAGGAGGTATTTGTCTTGGCAACCAGCAAGCCTATCAGTGTCAATGAGATAAAAGGTATCTTTAGTGAAAAGTCAAGCGGGGGCGTAGTGCCAACAGCCACGAAGGACAGTATGGCAAACTTTGTCAGTAAAGATCTTGTAGTGATCGCCAAGAAGGAGAAGCTTCAATATGATATAGCAAGTTTCCAGATCGGTATACACGATCCCAAGGCTGACAATGCAGCTCAATCTGCCCAGTCAGACACCGGAGCATCCACTCCTTCTGTCAATATTATCATCAACAAACAATAAGCAAAAAGGTAGCGTTCGCTACCTTTTTGTAAGCATTCTGAAATTCCAGATACTCCAAACAAATAAACCCGCAAAGAGTATCCAGACCCACAAATGACTTTCCTTGTTCGAATCCATACCGGATATCCCATTTTGTATTTTTTCATCATATATTTTTGCTATATTCGGGCTTGTCTGTGTATAGAGCTTTGATAAAATCAAATTGATTCTATTTTGTTCTCTTCTCAGCAACTCACTGTCTTTGAATCGGGATACAGAGACGAGCGCTTGCTTGTAGAGATCGATTTGTTCTTTGATGCTGGAGCTGTTTTGCGCTTTGATCATAAGCAGTGTCACATCTATTTCTGGAGCATAGCAAGCCTTCAGAGATTTTTCGATGAGCCTGATTTGTTCTTTTTGGCAAGCAGACTGACTTGCCAATTGATAGTAGTGGTTTGAGATTTGTATCTCTTTCTCCGTGCAAGTTGCGCCAAGGGATGTGATGCATATAAAGTAAAATAAAAACTTCATAAATTATTTTACAAAAGTAAGTTTAAAGTAATATAATTATAAATGAAGGAGAGAAAAATGAGAGGAAAGATATACTTTATTTTGATTTTTGGCATCTCTCTGTTGCGCTCTGATGATTATGCATTGGTGATCGGTATCAATAATGGCTATCTTGTAGGCGCAAAGCGTGATGCGATAGCGATGAGCTCCCTCCTCAAGCAAAGAGGAGTTGAGCAGGTCACAACACTGTATAACGAAGCAGCAACCAAAGAGAATATTCTTGGACACCTTAAAGATATGGTGCGCAAGGCAGGTAGCGGGGATAGGGTATATCTGTTTTTCTCAGGACACGGCACCAGTGCTTTTGACCCATCTATTCAAAACAATCACGCATTGAAAGTACTTTTGAGAGATACGGGAGGCTTGATACCATGGGGGGCTTCTACCAGCGATAGTGCAGAAGATTTGATTATCGCCAAGCGGGATCTATCGCCGCTTTTCAAGATTCTGGAAAACAAAAAGGTCAAAAGTGTCATTATGTTTGATGCTTGCTTTTCGGGCTCCGCCTATAAAGATATTACTGCAAACCGATTGTCGAACCACTCTCTTTTTTATTCCAGTATCAGTAGAGAAGCTGACTATCCTTACAAGCATATCGTTTACTTCAGTGCCTCTACGCGTTCTGACTATGCAGCAGAGTCCAGAGATAAAAAAAGAGGCTATTTCTCTATCGATATCAGCAGATGCCTCAAGCAATACAATACATTAAATGATGCAAGAGAGTGTATGAAGAGGAGCACACTACCGAGCGTGATCCTTCCGCGTAATGGAGACAGTGAGCTTTTTGCTCCATTTCGAGAAGAGACAAAAGTCAAGATTATCTATCCGGACCAAAATTATAGAGGGAAAGGGGCAGGTGTTGTAGCCATTATGGTGGGCAATTTCGTATTTAATGTCCTTGGCAATGTTATAGCAGACTTGCCAAGTGTCCAAAAGTTGGCCCGAGACATTGAAACCTATATCAAGGAACATGGCTTAGATCCCGAAGAGCTGGTGCAAAGGTTTGAAGGGAAGCTGAGGGCTTCTATCATTGAGCACCTTGAGCCTCAAAAAAAGAGCTATCGCGTCTCGGAAAAGATATACTTTGACATTGGGCTTAAGCAAAGATCATACATCTACTTGATGAGTGTTTCTTCTGATAATATCTGCCTTATATTTCCAAATCGTACAGATCAGAATAATCTATACGGTTTGCAGCAGCGCCATATTCCTGCGACCGATAAGTATGCCATTGAGTCAGACAGAGAGGGCACAGAAAAATTTTATCTAGTAGCCTCGCTTGAAACCGTCTCGTTTGATGAATTCAGCCCAAATGGTATCTATAGTTGTATTGACAAGAAGAGCGGCCTGCGTAAGCTCGGCAGATTGAAAGAGGATAATGCAAAAGATATAAGGCAAATGAACATCAAGATCAACCAGGCAAAGGCCAAATAATGGAACAGATATGGAAACTCTACGCCAAGGCGACTGAAACGATCAACAGGTTATGCAACAAGCACTGTTATCATCTGGGTACAGAGACGATAGAGGAGTGCTCTGATTATATCAAGAGGCGTATCGAAAGTAATGATTTTCAAGCTCTCAGGCAATATGACCCGGATAGAGGCGCAAAGGCGGAGACGTATCTCTATATGGTTGTCAGCAAGCGAATTATAGATTTTTTCAATTCCGCCAAACAAAAAAGGGAATTATCTTCCGAATCCAGTATAAACAACAGCTACACAGAAGAAGAAGAGGGTGTAGAGAGCGAAGTATTGGATGAGATGATAGGGATGCTGAGTGATGAAGAGCAGACTTATCTGCAGTATCGTTATTACGATGGATTGAGCTATAAAGAGATAGGCGCTATATTTGGCTTGACACACAGACAGGCTGCCAAAAAGGTAGAAAATATACAGATAAAACTAAGAAAAAGATTTGAAAAGGAAAATTATAGGTTTGAGGATTTCATATGAAAAGAATTATTTCAAGATTGAAAAACATAGAACTTGAAGAACATTTAGATGAGATGCAGTTGGCTCTGTTTCTTGATAAAAAGTTGAATGAAGCTGAACGTGGTAAAGTATTTCAGCACTTATCACAATGCAAGCAATGTAGAGATGTGCTCAGGATGGGCAATGAGATGAGAGAGAGGAAGCAGTTGAAGCCTGTGAATAATGCTTCTTATGTAAAAGCATTGCTGCCTTTGATTGCCGGAGTTGTACTATTCTTTGGTGTTCCGATCGTCGATAAACCTCCGGCACAGAACACCTTCAAAAGCATGGGCGCCAAAAAAAATATCTTTGATGCCAGTATAGAGTACTGGGAAAAATTATGGCATCGATATTTTGGAGAGAGGCAGGGGAAATAACTTTTTTGCCTAGTATAAAAAACGTAAACATAATCAAATGAAGGAGAATAAGATGCTAAAAACAACAGTATCAGTAGCAGCGGCAGTAGTGATGGGGATCAGCGGATTGAATGCAGAGTCAGCAGATAAAAATGTCGTCGTTGTGGCTGCACCGACAGCGGGACAACACAGCAGCAGTCAGCAGAGGATAGAGCCGGCACCGTCAACACAGGGGTACAAAGATACGATCGTCTATGCACGCGGTGCAAAAAAAGAGTATGCCGTAGGTGAGCCTATCAGGGTACAGCTCAAGATCAAGAGAAATGCCTATATCTATTTCTGGACTATTTCGTATGACGGTAGAGGATACTTGATCATGCCAAATGACTTTACGTCGTTTAACAAATTTACAAGAAATACAGAGTATGTCGTACCGGAGCGTTCTGCAAAGTATGAATTTGTTTCAGACAGGGCAGGAGTGGAAGAGGTCTACGTCTTGGCAACGACAAAAAAGATCAGCGAGAAGCGGATTGGTGCCATTTTCAACAAAAAAGCAGGTGGAGTGATCCCTGTGGCGTCATCCAAAAATATCAAAAATTTCGTTTCCAAAGATATTATGGCGATAGCCAAGAGGGAAAATATCAAATACGATATCGAACGTTTCGATATTGCTATTTATGATGATCGTCCCGAGGCAGCGAACCAAAAAACAGAAGGTACATCGGTCAATATCACGATCAACCAATAGGCGCAAGAGAGGCACCTGCCTGCCTTGATAAGCCGGGAAACAAGCATCCCGGTTCATCAAGTCCAAATAAAAGAGAGTTTGCCATTCTCTTTTGGTATAAAAACGAATTTAAATCAAGGAGAATAGATGTTAAAAAAAGCAAAGATACTGTCGATTGCACTGCTGTTTCCTGTCTTGGCAGCAGCATATACCCCTCAGAAAGAAGCCCTTCTCGTAGGTGTCGGTGAATATCAGAATGGAATGGGCATGATGAATCTCGATGGTGTAGACAAGGATATCCTGAGGATGAAGAAGCTGCTTGAAGAGAGAGGGTTCCATGTGAGGGTGCTGTTCAACAGTGAGGCAACCTTGGACAATGTACGGCGTGCCCTCAGAAGCTATCAAAACCTGAGTAGCAACGACAGCTTCTTTTATTATGAATCTTCCCATGGTACCCAGGTTCCCGATGTGAATGGGGATGAAGAGGATAAAAAAGATGAAGCCTTTGTGCTCTATGATGCAGAGTTTGGAAGCAGCGGTATCATGAATAGCTCCGGACTTTTGATCGATGATGAGCTGGAGAGTATGTTGTCTGGTATCCCGGCAAAGAAAGTGATGTTTGCGGATGCGTGTCACAGCGGTACGATGTATAAAGGATTGAACTCCAGGCTGAAAAGCAAAACCGTAAGACTCTCCCCTTATTATCGAGGCAAAGGCATATTGGGTCCGGTACGCAAGCCCGAAAATCTGGTGACCTTGTCGGCATCGGGAGACAGAGAGCAGTCTTTGGCTTCTCCGCAGGGCAGTCTCTTCACTTCTGCCGTCTATGATGCATGGAGCAGTCAGCCGGATATTACCTTCCAAAATATGGAGAGGTTGACTGCCAAGCATATCGAAAATCGCTGTATGCAGGAGAGGAGTGGTGGCGGAGATGCGCCTGTTTTCCATCCTGCACTCTATGCAACAAAGGGCCAATTTAAGGCTGAGCCTATCGATCAATACTTGCAAGTGAATATCACGATCAACCAGGAGACAAACCTGGCAGAGGATTATCTCGATAGTTTGATGGCAGACGGTGAAGTCGGCTCTTTGGCTGTGAAGAACAAAGCATATTATGAAAATGGCGAACATATCTTTTTTGATATCGATACACTTGGCAAGCGGGGGCATCTCTATATCCTGACGATACCCAGCGGCGAAAATGTGATAGACGTACTCTACCCCAATCCCTATTATCAAAATTCGGCTGAAACTTGGAGGGGCCGTTTCAGTTTTCCGCCTAGAAACAACGGATTTGAATTTCAAGCATCTAATACGACCAGTGGGACTCAGCGTACAGTGGTCTACGTGATCCTTTCGGAAAGCATCATCCCGGAGTTGGAAGTCTCAAGAAAGTCGGGATACAAACACTTCCAGTCGATAGCCAAAGATTTTGGGGGTCAGAGCAGTCTCAAAAACTCTGTCAAAAATATCCTGGTGCAGCGTAAGGCAAACGGTATCTCTATCGCCAAGCAAGTCTTCAGTGTCGGAAAATAACAATTCACAAAAAAGGATTTACCATGACAAAAAAAATACTCATCGCCCTGAGCACTATCTGGCTTCTGGCCGGCTGTGTCAACTCAAGCACACCCGCCGTGCCTTCTGTGGAGTCACATACCTTTGCAGGCGTGACGCTCAGAGCGACACCGCAAGTCTCTCAGCTCGTCAGTGATATCAAAGTACTGCAGCAGAACAATACGATGGCACTCAGCCTGAATTCCAATCAAAATGTACGTATAGGACAAGCGCTCAACATCAGAGTCAGGCCAAACAAGAGCGGCTATCTCAAAGTCGTCATCATCAATCCGAGAGGTGAGCAGTCGCTGGTCATGCCAAACTTCAAGCACAAAGGACATCTCAAGGCCAACCGATCCTTCTCTACGACCAATCAGTATTTTTCTCTGAGAGCGGATCAGCCCAAAGGTCTGCACTATGTTGTGGTAGCGTTCAGCCAAAACGATTCCAGACTCTCCGCGAGTCCAAATCTTTTGAGTGAGCTGAGCGCTATCAGCAACGAAAGCT
>JANTGA010000048.1 GCA_024763175.1 Sulfurovum sp. | reverse complement strand
AGCACACCATGGATCGCCTTGATCAGGGGCTGCGAAGCGATCTTCTTTGTCAGATCGAGCCGCTTGAGATAGTAGTAGTAGACGATCAGTACGAGCAGTGCAATACCGCTCATCAGGCCCAAAAAGAGTCCGGCAATATGCGGCTCTTCGAAGGGCTTTCCGCTGACCATCTCAGCGATATTTTCCTGGAAAAAGCCCATCACCAGTGTCGCGACAGCCATGATGCCCAGAGGTAATGCGATCCAGAATTTCGAAGGTGCTTTGACCTTCTCGAAGAGTGCCTTGTCACGTGGCTCTCCGGCAAAGGTCAGAATCCAGAGTCTGCCGATGTATGCCATCGACAGCAGTCCGGCGATCGTCACCAATAGAGTGATGATCCCGGAACTCTCAGGATTGAGCATCGCGGAAGCGATCACGGCATCCTTGGAATAAAATCCGCTGAATGGAGGGATACCGCTCAAAGAGAGAACACCCATCCCCATAAAGAGTGCCGTGAGCATCAGCTTTTTGCTCAGGCCGCCCATACGCCACATATCTTTAACATGGTGTGCCGACATGATCACCGCACCTGCGCCGAGAAAGAGCAGTGCCTTAAAGACAGCGTGGTTGACCAGGTGGCTCATTCCTGCCGCCAGCGAGCCGACTCCCAGACCGACAAAAGCGATCGAGAGGTGCGACATCGTGGAGTAAGCAAGGACTTTTTTGAGCTCGCGCTGCACCAGGGCACTCGTCGCGCCAAGGAAGGCACTGAGTGCACCGATGGTCGCCACGACCAGCAGCGCTTCTGCCGCGACATAAAAGTCAAAGAGCCGTGCCACGATATAGATACCGCTGTTGACCATCGTCGCACCGTGGATCAGAGCCGAAACTGTCGTCGGGCCCTCCATCGCACGCATCAGCCACGGAAAGAGCGGAAACTGTCCCGACTTGCCGATCGCGGCAATGAAGATGAAGAGTGCGACGATATACATCATAGACTGGTCCAGTTTCCCGGCGATCGACAGTTCATTGAGTTTGACCATATCGAGTGTGCCCGTGAAATAGAAGAGCAGTCCGATCGCGGCAAAGAGGAAGATATCGCCAAATCTCGTAAAGAGAAATGCACTCACCCCGGCATCGGCAGGATCTTTCGTCTGGTGCCAGAAGGAGATCAGCAGATAACTTGCCAATCCCATAAACTCCCAGCCGACGAAGAGTGCAGTCAACTCCTTGGCACTGACCAGCAGGATCATCCCGCCGATAAAGAAGAGCACCTTGGCATAGTAGCGCGGCTGGTGCGGGTCTTCACCCATATAGTCGTGTGCGAAGTGGATATCGAGCAGGCCCAGGCCTGTCGCGATCATCAGCATCACCAGTGAAAGTGAATCGATATAGATACCAAAAGGAATCGAGAAGGAGCCAAACGTAAACCAATCCATCGGCAGGTCATACGGCTGCTGATAGTTGATCAACAAGATCAGGGTGACGACAAAGAGCAGTGTGCCGGTCACTTCCGCAACCCAGAAAGCCAGACTGCTCTTTTTCAGACCCATCAGATAAGCGACCACAGCACCGACCATCGGCAGAAGAAGCAGAAGAAGTATCAGGGTATTCATTTCTCAACCTCCCCATTCAATTCATCCGGTATTATCACGCCGCTGACCTTGTTGGCCGCAGCGAAGATCAGCAGTCCGGCCGCTGCCTCCAGTGTCGCCAAGACGATGACGAGATAGGCCAACACAATATTCTGTGTCATCCCCAGATGATGGGCCGTAATCGCCAACATCATAATGACAGCATTGAGCAGCATCTCAAGCGAAAAGAAGATACGCAGAAAGTCCCGACCGGAACTGACACCATAAAGCCCCAGAGAGAAAAGCCCGAAAGCGAAAAACATCTCTATGTTAAACATCTCTTTCTCCTTTGGCTGTTGACTTCTTTCTGGCTTTGAGCAGACCCGCCATCTTGACTGTACCGTAGAGCAGGCTGCTGCCTATCAAGGCAAAGAGGATGACAAAATCACTGAATTGCGCCGCGAAAAGATGCACATCTTCAGTTGCCTGGCCTGCAGTCAGCTGCAGCTTGTCTGCTCCACGCACAAAGAGTGCCACCAGGGCAACAAAGACCAGAACCGCAGCTACTGCGCTCCATGGCCTCGACTTGGCCTGAGGAAACGCTACTCCGATGATCGTCACACCAAAAAGCATCAAGACAATAATCCCGCCCGTGTAGACAAAGATCTGGAAGAGGCCCAATACTTTCGCATCGAGTGTCATATAAAAGATCCCCAGCAAAAACATCATCAGTGCGAAACTGACCATCGCCGGTACCGATCGCTTGATCGTCAACGATGCAGCGGCCAGCGCCAGCACAATCGTCAAAAGTAATATCGTCATCCCTCTACTCCTTTGCTGAAGTCAGGTGTGCCATCAAATGGTTTTTGCTCTTTTTTTGGCTCTTCGCCTGCTTCGGCGCGTTTTGCTGCTTCCGCTTTGGCGGCCGCCTGGGCTGCTCTTTTTTTGGCGGCCATCTCTTTCTTGACCCGTGCTGCGTCTTCCGCTTCGAGTCGGCTGTCGATATAACTCTGAGGAATATCAACATTGACCCAGAAGTCATTTTGCTCTTCGTGCCAGCCGCCACTGAGCATATCATAGCGACCGCCACTCAGGACGATCGACTTCTCAGGCTTGGTCGGGCAGGCATCTTCACAAAGGCCGCAAAAAATACAGACCGAAAGGTTAACTTCCGGAACGATGTTTTGTTTCTTGAGTGGCAGATGCTTCATCGTGATCGCGTGAACGGGGCAAATTTTATTGCAGGCATCACAGCCGATACACGTCTCATAATCAACCGTGTGTTCCCCTCGGTAACGCGCAGGATGGTGCATCGCTTCATAGCGCACATCCACCTGTGCCGGACTCTTGACCATGAGCGCTTTGGAGACGCGCACCATTTTTTTGACTATATCAATTAACAACATTTACACTCCTGCAAAAAAGAGATTTTTAGCCAGCATCACCCACGCAAGGTTGAGCAGACTGATCGGGACAAGATAGCGCCAGGAGAAGTGCAGCATCTGCTTGAGTGTGATACGGGGTGTTGCGGCACGCAGTATCATCATCACGATCGCCATAAGCAGCATCTTGATGAAAAAGCAGAGATAGTTGTCAAAAAACAATCCCTTATACGCACCCAAAAAGAGTGTCGCAGCACCGGCAAAAACAGCCATAAACTCTGTAAATTCAGCCAGTTTCAGCATGAAATAGTTGGTACCGCTGTACTCGGTATAGAAACCGTAAACGATCTCCTGCTCGGCATCGGGGATATTGAAGGGGGGCTGCTCCAATAGTCCAAGCAGTGTGATAAAGTAGAGGAAAAATCCCGGTATCAGTACCAGAAAACTGCCCCAACTGCTCTGGTCAACGATCTCAGAAAGATTGAGTGTCCCAAAAAGCAGTGCGGGCGAAAGTGCCGCGAGAAAAAAGGCAGTCTCCATCGAGATCGACTGTGTCAAGACACGGATACCGCCCAGAAAGGAGTATTTGTTATCCGAGCCAAATCCGGTCAAGAAGAGCAAAAAAGGCTCGATCCCGATCAAGACGATCAGTGCAAGGAGTCCATACTCCGACTCCACCACAGGATAGGAGGGAGTCCAGGGGATAAATGCCGTGGGCAGCAGTGCCGTGATCACAGCAAGAATCGGCATAATCGAAAAGAGATAGGGGTTGACTCCATCAGGCGTGATACTCTCTTTGGTCAAGAGCTTACTCAAGTCAAAGAGCGTCTGATAACTTCCGTATGGCCCATTGAAATGAGGCCCTACACGTTTGTGCAACGGTGCCATAAACTTCCGAAAAAACCAATAGAGCAGCACAGTCCAAACCAGGGCATAAAAGAGCCCCGGAAAGAGAAATGCATCGATTACAGTATTCATCAATTGTTCCTTCTAAACATTATCGATCCAAGTCGCCCTGACAGACATAGAGACTGCCAAAGACCAGAGGAATATCAGAGAGTGTTTGCCCTTCCAGCAGCTTGTTGAGCATCATCGTATGGTTGAAACTCGGTGCCTTGAGCTTGAGTCGGTAGGGGGACTTTGCTTTCTCTTCGGTCACCAGATGCATCAACACTTCACCCCTTGCCCACTCTACACGGCTGAGCGCTTCACCTGCCGGAAGCTTCTTGGGGACTTTGACCATATGATCTTTGGTCGGGTTGAATTCGCCGGAAGCTACCCCCTCTTCGATCCGCTTCTTTGCCTGCTTGATGATATCCACAGACTGCTTCAGCTCTCCAAAAAGTACTTTGAAACGATCTGCTGCCGCACCGTTGCTGCGCGTGACATAATCCATATCGACCTGATCATATGCTGCATAAGGCTCATCAATACGGATATCTGTCTTCACACCGCTCGCCCGTGCTACGATCCCGCAAAGCGCATAATCCTCTACCTCATCCGCACTCAGGACGCCTACATCTTTGGCTCTGACTTTCATCGTGGGGTTATTGACAAAAATCATTTCGATATCATCGACGGTATTGTCGAACTGATCCAGTGCTTTTTGCAGCTCATCAAACATTGTCATATCCAAGCCATAGCGTACACCGCCCGGCTCGATCGATGCCGTCGCGATACGCGCACCGCTATAGGACTCCAGGAAGTCGAGGAAAAATTCCCGGGTTCCCAGATTCCACATAAAGAGCGTATGGAGACCAAGGTTCATAAAGAAGCCGCCCAATCCCATAAAGTGCGAAGAGATTCGTGCCACTTCACCCAGAATCACCCGCATCCACTTGGCAAACTCGGTGATCTCTGTCCCGGCGATCTCTTCGACCGCCATACAGTAGCCGACCATCGAGTTGATGTTGTCCATAAAGCAGAGACGCTCTACGGCGACGATCGCTCCGACAAAATCTTTTTTGGTGACCAGAGACTCCAGTGCCCGCCAAACATAGCCGATATCAGGGTCGATACTGATGATCTCTTCGCCGTCACAGTGTACCCGCAGTCGGATCGGGCCGCTTGCGGGGTGCGTAGGGCCCCAGTTGAGTACAGTTTCTGAGCTTTCCGGGTCGAGATTGACTTCGTTTGTGGCCTGTTCATCTTTGAAGGCATCGACAATAGCCTGTACGTTTTTTGCCACATCCTCCTCATGCTGCTCCCAGTCAAAATCCCGCCTGAAGGGTGTCTTCCCGATAAAATCCTCAGACACAATGATCGGCCGAAGATCGGGATGGTTGAGAAACTTGACACCAAACATCGAGTATGCTTCACGCTCGTGCCACTCAGCTCCGGGAAAAAGCGGTGTCAGGGATGCTATCTCACACTTCTCCAACTCCCTGGGAATGTCACACTTGAGCCAGAGATTGCGCTTGGTTTGCAAATCTTCGAAAAAGTAGTTGAGTTCGATCGTCTCCCTATCGGGAAAGTCTGTCGGAGAGACCGTACTGAGGGATCGAAGCCCCTCATCCTGAACTGCTTTGGCGACTGCCAGTAGTGCATCACTTGATTGCAGTTTGGCTTTGATCCAAATCTTTTTGTAATCCTCGACATACTCTGTATCAAAGTTCTCAAGTATCGCTTTGATCTTTTTCATCAGTACTCCATCTCTTTCCAGAGCCCGCCCTGACTGGCTGCGCTGGGGATCTTGTCCTTCATTTTCTGCTTGACCTGCTCGAGGCCCTCGATGATCGCTTCAGGCTTGGGCGGACAGCCGGCGATGAAGACATCGGCAGGGAGGATCTCGGTGGGGTTTTTGATCACAGCGAGTGAATCATTGTAGGGCCCGCCGTCAAAAGAGCAAGCGCCCAGTGCCACGACATACTTGGGTTCAGGCATCTGGGCGTAAGTCCTCAGCAGAGCAGGCAGGATTTTCTTGCTGACCAATCCTGTGATCATCAAAATATCCGCCTGTCTCGGGGTCGGTGTCGGCATATAGCCATAGCGCTCCCAATCATAGCGCGGCCCCATCGCCGCCGCCATTTCCAGAGAGCAGCATCCCGTACAGAAATGTGCCATCCAGAGGCTTTCGCTCTTGGCATAATCAAAAAAATCAAGTATTCTCAGCATATCGGTGCTCCTTTGTAGCAAGTATGATCGCAAACGCCACGATGAAAGCAAAAAGTGATGCCATCAACGTACCCTGCTGACTGTCGGTATAGACAAAAAGTGTAAAAAACAGCCCGGTCATATCAGCCACAATAAACATGATGGCATAGACAAAGAAGCCGAAATTCGCTTTTTTGGGAACTTCGCTACTCGCAGGAAGTCCACACTCAAAGTGGTCGTTTTTAATGATGTCTGGGGCATAAGGGGCAAGCGCCACCCCTAGAAAATAGAGCAAAAAAACAGCCAGCGCCACACTGGCGGCATAGATCAGAAAGGTTTCCATAGTCTTAACCTCGTTCGTATAATTTTGATGGAATTATACTCTTTTATCATTATAAATTAGAAACTAATGCTCATTCGCTACTTTGCAGGCGCTGCTATCATCAGATAGATTTGAGTATAATACGCCTCATTTCGCCCCGAGGAGGCAATAGTATGGAACACTTCATTTGGAATATCGACCCGAATATTTTTACCTTCGGCCCGCTGCAGCTCCGCTGGTATGGGGTGCTTTTTGTCGGATCCTTCTTCCTCGGTCTTCTGCTGATGCAGTGGATCTACAAGCGTGAGAACAGAGACCCGGCCGAGGTCGACAGCCTGCTTTTTTATGTGATGGCGGGTGCAGTTGTGGGTGCGCGACTGATGCATTGTCTGGCATATGAGCCTGATTTTTATCTCTCTCATCCTCTCGAGATATTCAAAGTCTGGAACGGCGGACTAGCCAGTCATGGAGGCTTGCTGGGTGTACTCCTGGCACTCTGGATCTTTGCCCGGAGACACAACGAATCCTACTTCTGGCTCATCTCCCGTATGACGATCCCCGGTGCCCTCTCAGCCTTCTTCGTACGATCCGGAAACTTCTTCAACTCTGAAATCGTAGGCAAACCGGCAGATTTGCCCTGGGCGATCATCTTTCAGCGCTACGATATGATCCCACGGCATCCTGTGCAGCTCTACGAAGCATTTGCCTATCTGATACTCTTTGCACTGCTGCTCTGGCTCTACAAAAGGCTCTCTTTCTCTTTCTCAACCCGCCTGCTCCCCGGACTCTTCCTGGTCTATCTCTTCACTGCACGGTTTTTGCTGGAGTACACCAAGACCAGACAGGCAGACTACACCCTCGATATTCCCTTTTCTACCGGGCAGCTTTTGAGCCTGCCTTTGATACTGATCGGTGCGGCCTGGGTCCTGTGGGCGCTCAAGACAGAGAGGAGCCAGGCACCCGAAAGGTCCAAAAAATAGAAACCTCCAAGCTGACACTGGGCATCGATATTGGTTCGACGACGGTCAAGTATGTCGTATGTAATGATCGATACGAGATCCTTGCCAAAGCTTATACACCACACGACACCAAGCAGGCGCCTACACTCCTGAAACTCCTCCGGAAACTCTCTGTCCAGGATCCCCGGCTTTTCGATCGGATCAAAAAAGCCTATA
The DNA here is from genome assembly GCA_024763175.1 of Sulfurovum sp. Taxonomy (GTDB): domain Bacteria; phylum Campylobacterota; class Campylobacteria; order Campylobacterales; family Sulfurovaceae; genus SZUA-451. Next base: position 6,514 of record JANTGA010000048.1, on the reverse strand, counting down.
TCACCGGATCGGGTGCTGCCCGCATCGCCCCTACACTGAATGCACGCTTCGTACAGGAGGTCAATGCCGTCGTCCTGGCAGTCGAACACTACCATCCCGACGTACACGCCGTCATCGAGCTGGGCGGACAGGATGCCAAGATCATGCACTTCAAAGAGAGTGAAGAGGGGCCAAAATCCCTCCTTACCTCGATGAATGACAAGTGTGCCTCCGGTACAGGCGCTACCATCGAAAAATGTACAATGAAGGTCGGTATGGAGCAGGAGAGCCTCCAAAAACTCCGCTTCAAAACAGACAAACTGCACCACGTGGCTGCCAAGTGCGGTGTCTTCGCTGAGACCGATATCGTCAACCTGGTCAAAACATCCGTCCCGCCCGATGAGATCATGAACTCTCTGGCTGATGCGATCGTGATGCAAAACCTCACAGTCCTCACAAGAGGCAATACACTGATGCCCAAAGTCCTGCTGCTGGGCGGCCCCAATACCTATCTCCCGTTTCTGCAAGAGTGCTGGCGTATGCGTATCACAGAGCTCTGGGATGAGCGGGGCGTCGCCTACGACCGGTCAAAGATCGATGAATTGATCATCGTACCTGACAATGCGCAGTATTATGCCGCACTGGGTGCCGTGATCTTCGGTGAGGGCGAAGCCAACCACTCCCGGGACTTCGGCGGATTGGCCGCGCTTGAAGCACTGGTCAATGGCAATGGAGCGGATGAAAATGATAACACAGATGCGCCGCTGGTCAGCAGCCCCGAAGCGCTGGAAGCATTCAAGAGACGCTACAGCATCAAGCCTTTCACGATGCCCAAACTCACAGAGAAAACGACCTGCTTTCTGGGCATAGACGGCGGCTCCACCAGCTCCAAGGCTGTCATCGTCGACGCCGACGGAACCCTGCTGCTCAAAGTCTACCAACTCTCCGGAGGCAACCCCATCGAGGATACACTGGAGCTTCTGCAAAAGATCCAGGCTGCCGACTCGCAGCACTATTTGGATATCCGGGGCCTGGGAGTGACAGGATACGCCGCAGATGTACTCGGTGGTGCACTGCAGGCAGATGCCAATATCATCGAAACAATCGCACATATGAAAAGTGCACAGCAACTCTTTGGGGAGGATATCAATGTCATCTGCGACATTGGCGGACAGGATATCAAAGTGCTCTTTATGGAAAACGGCATGATGAAAAACTTCCGCCTCTCCAATCAGTGCAGCGCGGGCAACGGCACCCTGCTTCAGAGTATGGCCAAGCAATTCGGTGTCCCCATCGAACAGTATGCTGATGTTGCTTTCAGTGCCCAAAAGGCTCCGATGTTCAACTATGGCTGCGCCGTCTTTCTCGACACCGACAGGGTCAATTTCCAAAAAGAGGGTTACAGCAAAGAGGAACTCTTCGCCGGTATCGCCAAAGTACTGCCCAAAAATGTCTGGCAATATGTCGTCCAGGCACCCAGCCTCTCAGCCTTTGGCACCCACTTCGTTCTCCAGGGCGGCACACAGTATAACCAGGCAGCACTCAAGTCTCAGGTGGACTACATCAAAGCCCGGGTACCTGATGCCCAGGTCGACCTGCACCCCTACCCCGGGGAAGCAGGTGCCTACGGTGCAGCGATAGAGGCAGCAGAGGTCGTCAAGGAGAGAGGCTACAGTACCTTCACGGGGATGGATGAAGCACTCAGGATGACTTACGCTTCCCGTACCGACGAGAGTACCCGCTGCCACTTCTGCTCCATCAACTGTTCACGCACCTTCATTGATACACAAACTCCCTCTTCGGGCAGTGTGCGCTACATCGCGGGCTTCTCCTGTGAAGATGGCACTGTCGAGTCACGCGATGCACTCCTCGCACTCAAAAATACCCGAAAAGATTTGCAGGAGAGCACGCCCAACCTTGTCAAGGCAGAGTCTTATGCGCTTTTCGCTCCGACCTATAGACTCGACCCCCGCCCGACATCCCAAACACGCATCACGGAACAGCAGGTCAGAGTCACACTGGGCGGATGGGGACCGACATTGCGAAAAACGGTACAGAGGGCTTTTGAGCAGAGTCCGCAGGAGGCGGCAGCCTATCGCAAGCAGCTGCATATCGCCATCCCCAAAGTACTCAATAGCTACTCACTGGCACCTTTTTTACGTACCTATCTCGAAGCGCTGGATATCCCGCCGCTGCAGATACTCTTTTCCGGTTTTTCCAACGAAGATATGTTCCTCGAGGGGGCCAAGTACGGTTCTGTCGATACCTGCTATCCTGCCAAGGTGGCGCAGTCCCATGTCTATGCCCTCCTCTATGAAAAAAAATACGCCAGAAAGTCGATCGATTATCTCTGGTTTCCCGCTGTAACCCACTTGCCGGGATTTTTGGTCCATACGATGGGGCAGACCGCCTGCCCCATCGTCTCCGGTACCCCCAGGGTCGTCTATTCTGCCTTCACCAAAGAGCGAAACCTCTTCGAGGAGAAAGAGGTCCGCTATGTCGATGAAGCGCTCAACTTCGATGATGGCGGACTGCTCAAAAAGCAGCTCTTTGTGACGTGGGGCAAGCGGCTTCGTATTACACGTGACGAGAGCGACTGGGCGATCGGTCAGGCTTGGAAAGCACTGGAGCAAAACGAGCAGAAGATCATGGCAGAGGGGCGGACGATACTTGATGAGGCAGTCAAAAAGGGAGAGGTCGTCCTGCTGCTACTGGGACGCCCCTACCACTCCGATCCGGGGCTCAATCATGAGATACTCGATGCGTTTCAGAGTCTGGGCTTCAAGACACTCTCGATACGCGCCATCCCCAGAGACGAAGCCTATCTCGCACCTCTCTTTGACGAGGATCTGCGAGAGGGGCATATCAGCTCTCCTTTTGATATCCGTGATGTCTGGGCAGAAAACTACTCCACCAACTCAGCCCAGAAAGTCTGGGCTGCCAAGTTCGCAGCACGCCATCCCAATGTCGCCGTCATCGACCTCAGCAGCTTCAAGTGTGGTCACGATGCACCGACGTATGCCATCATCGACAGGATACTGGCCGCCAGCCGCACCCCGCATCTCACCCTGCACGATATCGACGCCAACAAGCCGGAAGGCTCCATCAAGATACGCGTCAAAACCTTCGCCTATACACTGGAGCAGTACAAGCATACACTCAGTAAGCCCAATAAGCCTTCTGAAAACATAAGACAAAAGGAGGTAACCCTGTGAATGCCGCATGCAGCCGCACCAAACTTGACCAGAGTCCAACCGAACTCAGCTATGCCAATCAGAAGCGTTCCCAATGGAGAGAATCCCCTGCGCAAACGATAGCGTATGCGCCCAAAGAGGAGACAATCTTTCTCTCGGGCGGTATGACACTGTTGCAGGATAGACTGGTCGAGTCTGCCCTCCGTTCGCACGGTATCCGCTACGATGCCCTCCCCAATCCCGACTTCGCCTCCTTCCAGACCGGCAAAGCCTTCGGCAACAAAGGGCAGTGCAACCCCACCTACTTCACAGTAGGCAATCTCGTCAAATACCTCCAAAAACTGCACGAGGAGCAGGGCCTCAGCAAAGAGGAGATTGTCCGAACGTATGCCTGTGTCACGATGGGCGGCTGCGGCCCCTGCCGTTTTGGAATGTATATCACTGAGTACAAAAAAGCGCTGAGAGATGCCGGTTTCGATGGTTTCCGGATCACCAGCTTCGAGCATGACAAAGGGATCTTTCAGGGGGAAGCGATCGAGGAGGCGCTGATCGACTTCACACCTGCCTTTTTCATCACACTGATCAAGGCGGTCATCATCGGTGACATCCTCAATATACTGGGATATCAGATGCGCCCCTACGAGACCGAAAGAGGCAGTACCGATGCCACACTCCGACAATGCCGCGACCTCATCTCCGAAGCCTTCCTCTCAAAACACTCCCTGCTCAGAGCGATGTGGCGATGCAGAGGCATCCTGGAAAAAGTAGCGCTCGACCGCCTCCAGATCAAGCCCAAAGTGATGGTGATGGGGGAGTTCTGGGCTGCGATGACAGAGGGTGACGGCAACTACAATCTGCACAGATTTCTCGAAGCAGAAGGCGCAGAGTGCATCCCTCAGCCGATCATCAACCGTCTGATGCTAAGCATCTGGGAAGCAGAGTACCGACAGAGAAGCAGCCAAGATCTCCCCGACCAAAAGGCACGATCCATCGACTTTTCGGGCGCCAAGAGCAGAGCCCTGGCCAAACTGGCCAAACACGCTGTCAAGCTGCACTTTGGCCTCTACGCCAAAGCGATCGGTCTGCACAATTACGACATGCCCGATATCGACAAACTCGCCTCTTATAGCAGTGCATACTATACACTCGAGTGCGACGGAGGCGAAGGTCATCTGGAAGTAGCACACTTGATCGAAAGTGTCAAGGAAAATCTGGCCCACCTCGTCATCTCCGTCAAACCCTTCGGCTGCATGCCCTCCTCGGGTATCTCAGACGGGATACAGTCACTGGTCACCAACCGCTACCCCCAAGCCAATTTCCTCGCAGTGGAGACATCGGGCGAAGGCGCTGCCAACTTCTATTCACGCGTACAAATGGTGCTGTTCAAAGCCAAGCAGTCTGCCAAAGAGGAGTGCAAAGCGCTCCCCCTCCCCGATACGATCCCGCCCAGAATCAACCGCTACCTCTATCAGCCCAGAAATCAAAAAACCGGTACCGCTGCCAAGCTTCTCTACAGTATCCGGCGACCTTTTCCCAGTTCTCTGATGATATGATCAGAAATACGCAGTGCATTGGCGTAGATCGTCCAGGTATAAGGGGTGCTGCCGCCTGTCGGCATGAAGCTGGCATCTGCGACATAGAGATTGGGGATATCGTGGGATTGGCAATACTTGTTGAGCACTGATTTTTTTGGATCACTACCAAAGCGGCATCCGCCTGCGACGAGGTTTTGAGGCGGGACGGCAGAGACAGAGCTGTAGATCTCTTCGGCGCCCATCTCTTTGAGAATCTCTTCACACTTTTCCGAGATAGCAGAGGCTACTTTGAGATCCTGAGGGTGGCCACTGATGCGCAGTTTGCCTACGGGCATCCCATATTTATCTTCTCTTTTTGGGTCCAGCGATACGAAGCAGTCATCCGTCGGAAGCCAATCGTTGAAAAGTTCAAAGCGGATACTTTTACCCTCTGTAAATCTCTCCACCAGGGCGGTGCCCAGCGCTTTTCCCCAGCGGAGTTTATTGCCGCTGTAGCGGGTTTTTGCTGCGCGGGAGATATTGTTTTGGTGCTCAAACATAAACTCCACCAATCCCCCCTTCATCTTCCCTCTCCGCCAATGATCCATAAAATACCAATCCAGCACCGAACGGTTCACAAAGAGACCGCGCTGCATCAATGCATCAAATGAGATCTTTTTGAGGCTCTTTTTGCGCAGTACTCCCTGCCCCGATCCTCCGGCTGAGAAGATCAAGTTTTTGCCCAGCTCTCCGCTGCTGTTGCCCAGGCCGTCAGGATGAAAGGTATTGGCCGAATTGAGCAGCAGTCTGGCACTCTCGTGCGCCTGTGCCGCGACCACAAACAGGCGTGCAGTGAGATTGTGGGTTTTGCCGGTCACTGTATCGATCGTCTCTACAGAGGTGACGCGCTCCTGGTTGCTTATGAGCCGCTTGACGTGGGTATTGCTTTTGAGGGCGAGGTTTCCTGTCGCCAGTGCGGGCCTGATCAGCGCTTCTCTCGAGCTGCTCTTGGCTCCCGAACTGCATCCATAGCTGCCGCAGAAGTTGGAGTAGTAACACGCTTTGCGATCTCCTTTGTCCCTGGAGAGTACTGCCCTTGGCGTCACCAGAGGAGTGATACCCAGTGCACGGCAGCTTTTGTCAAAGAGTTTTACCACGTCATTTTCTTCAGTGGGAGGCTGAGGAAAATCTTTCGTGCTTCGCGGCGGTGCATAGGGATGCTTTTCAACCTTGCCCGAGATCCCCACCAGCTCCTCCGCCATCGTATAGTAGGGTTCCATCTCCTCATATCCGATAGGCCAGTCGACCACATTGGCTCCCTCGATCTCTCCATATTTGCTGAGCAGTCTGAAGTCATCGGGATGCATACGGTGCAGCATACCGCTCATCAGATTGGAAGAGCCCCCGACGATATTGCCATTCCAAAAACTCCAGCCTGAGTCATAAGTCGGCGTCTGGGTCCATTTGCCATCCACACGCTCTTCTATCGTATGATACTCATCGAAGAGACTGGGCGTAATAATATCCCTGCGGCAGTAAGCCAGTTCATCCTTGGAGAACTCGTCCCTGCGGATCAGGTGCCCCTTTTCGAGCAGCGCCACTTTGTAGCCTGCCTGGCACAGCTGATGCGCCACCGCCCCGCCACTGGCACCCGAACCGATCACGATCGCATCATAAACCTGACTCATGATGCCGCAGACCTTCCAGGATAGATCATGGACTCTCTTGTCATTCGTTTCACCCTACACACCTTTCTGCCTGAGAGCACTATTATTTCAAAACTATACCATGGTTCCTGTGTGATGCCACTACACGATAGATGAAATA
>JANTGA010000047.1 GCA_024763175.1 Sulfurovum sp. | reverse complement strand
TTGATCGCCCTGCTCTCAAAGGTGGAACTCACGACACCATCGAGACCGTTTGTATAGCTCATCCTGGCAAACTGTTCAACTTTTTCATCGATCCCCTGGCCATAAATAGATCGAAAACCTGCTTCATTGAAAGAGGTCAAAGCCGTGACTGCCAAAACAAGCGGCCGCTCTTCCAGCGGTGCCAATCTCTCCATCACTGTACGCATCGCCACCTCTCCGGCACTGGCATGGATGTTGAACATCTCAACACCCAGATGAGCGATCTCCTCGGCAGCATCAGCCATCGTGTTGGGAATATCGTAGAGCTTGAGATCCAAAAAAAGTTTAAAATTCGGATTGATCTGCTTGAGCGTATCGATAAAGGGTTTGCCATCCCGTATGTAAGCTCTGAAGCCAATCTTCATCCATATATCATACTCATGCAGCGCCGTTGCAAGCGCAATATTTTCTCCAGCCGACGGTAAGTCAAGCGCAACACATAATTCCATAGAAACCCCTCAAGAAATAGTGGTATAATAATAGCCAAATTTTAAGTAAGAAGGATTAAATATCTATGTTTGGAAAAAAGTTAAAAGAGTACAATCTATCCGAGGATGAACTGCTCAAGCTTCAATATGCACGTATCAAAACAGCCAAAGGAACGATCTGGATCAAGCTCTATCCGGAAGCAGCACCCAATACAGTAGCCAATTTTGCGGAGCTTTCCAATAGCGGCTTTTATGACAATCTCCAGTTTCACCGTGTGATTCCCGGATTTATGGCGCAGGGCGGATGTCCGCACTCAGGACCGACCGGCAACCCATCGCTGGCAGGAACAGGCGGACCCGGCTGGGCGATCGCCTGCGAAACAGACAATGGCGTCAAACACAAGAGAGGTTCACTCTCGATGGCACATGCAGGCAAAGATACCGGGGGCAGTCAATTCTTTATCACTTTTGTTCCGACACCGCATCTTGATGGTGTCCATACTGTTTTTGGCGGTATCGAGGATGAAGATGCCGATAGCCTGACGGGACTCGACAGTATCGATCCTAACGATGTCATTGAAGAGATCAGGGTCGTAGAGACAAAAGAGTAGAAGATAGTACAGGGGGTAAACCCCCGCCCCAAAGGCGAGAAACGCAGGCTCTTTCGCAAGCTCTCCCGATGGGAACTTCCTAATCCAAAAGGTTTATCATGCATGGTTTCTATCGTATAGCCTCTGCCGTCAATCAGACGACCATCGCCAATCCAAAACAGAATGCCAAAGCTGTCATAGCACTTATCAAAGAGGCTCACCAGAAAGAGGTTAGTGTCGTTGTATTCCCGGAGCTCACACTCACAGGGTACACCGCCAGTGATCTTTTCTTTCAGCAAACGCTCTATCATGCACAAAATGACGCGCTACAGTCAATACTCGATGCGACACGATCCATAGAGACGATCGCTGTCATCGGAGTTGCCCTCCTCGATGCCAACCGCCTCTACAACTGTGCCGTTGTCATCCAAAATGGCAAAATCCTCGGCATCACACCCAAAAGCTATCTTCCCAATCATAAAGAATTTTACGAAAAGCGACAGTTTGCGAGCGGTAGAGATATCGTCCGTTCCACTATTGGCTTTTTGAATGCGGAAGTGCCTTTCGGTGTCGATCTGCTCTTTTCTGATGGGAAGGAGTTGGTTTTGGGTGTCGAGATTTGCGAAGATCTCTGGGCCGTCACCCCACCCAGCAATCACATGGCCAGCAACGGTGCCAACCTGATCGTCAACCTCTCTGCGAGCAATGAACTGATCGGAAAGTCAGAATACCGCGAAACGCTTGTCCGGGGACAAAGCGCCACTGCGATCTGTGCCTACGCCTACAGCTCTTCTGGTGTCGGAGAGTCTACGACAGATACAGTCTTTGGCGGGGATGCCCTGATCTGTGAATATGGGTCGCTGCTGGCACGTGCAGAGCGCTTCGCTCTCGAGTCCCAGTTGATTAGCGCTGATGTGGACTTGCAAAAGCTCATATGGCTGCGATTGGTCGAATCAAGTTTCACAGATGGCAGGCGCAAGAAGGTGCGTACGATCAAAGTCGATACGCTTCCCCGTATCCGTTCTCTTGAACGCTTTATCGATGCCCACCCTTTCGTACCGGGCAATCCTGATGAAAAATCTCACCGTTGTGACGAGATCGTGCACATCCAGGCGCATGGATTGATCAAGCGTATGACCCACGCGCATATCACAAAAGCCGTCATCGGTATCTCAGGCGGACTCGACTCGACCCTCGCCCTACTCTCTACCCATAAAGCCTTTGAGATGATGGGATGGGACAGCAGCGATATCATCGCTGTGACGATGCCGGGATTTGGTACCACCAGCCGCACCAAAAACAATGCCGTAAAGCTCTGCGAAGCCCTCGGTGTCACACTCAAAGAGGTCGATATCACCGAGCTTTCCCTCAGGGAGTTCGATGCGATAGGACACGACAGAGAGGAGCATAGTGTCACGTATGAGAATGTGCAGGCGAGAGCCAGAACATCGATACTGATGAATATGGCGAACAAAGAGGGGGGCCTCGTCATCGGCACGGGAGATCTCAGTGAGATCGCACTGGGATGGAGTACATACAATGGTGACCATATGAGTATGTACGCGCTCAATGCCGGCATTCCCAAAACGCTGATACAGTATGTCATCGACTATTTTACCCGCAACCCCGGCATCGCTCCCATCCTGCACGATATCCTGACGACACCGATATCGCCCGAACTCTTGCCGCACGATAGCGACAGGATCACGCAGGAGACCGAATCGATCGTGGGACCGTATGAGCTGCACGACTTTTTCTTGTACCATATTATCAAATATGGAGCCAGGCCGGATAAAGTATTTTTTCTTGCCCGGAAAGCCTTTGGGGACAAATATAGTGATGATATCATCAAAAAATGGCTTACCCTCTTTATCAAACGCTTTTTTACACAGCAATTCAAACGAAGCTGTATGCCTGATGGCCCCAAAGTCGGTACGATCAGCCTCAGCCCCCGGGCAGACTGGCGTATGCCCAGTGATGCGGATATGCAAGCCTGGCTGGATACTCTATAGCCCCAACTGCTTTGTGATACTCTGTGTAAACGTTTTGTTTCCAGTCAGGGCGTTGCGCAGTCTGGTGTCGATCTTGAGGATATTGAGGAGTTCCAGAGGGAGGGATTCGTTGGATGCCAATGGTTCGTTGAGTTCGAAATTGTCCAAGTCGAAGAGTTCACGTAAAATCGCTTCAGGTGTAGAGGGATTGCCCGCCAGGGCACGGAGTATCGAGAGGTTTTCCTTCTCCTTCTCGTAGAGTTCACCGAGGATCTTTGCAGGCGTAGAGGGGTTGCCTGCCAGAGGAAGATCAAGCTCGGTATTCTTTTTCTCATAGAGCAGATCCAGCATCTCTTTGGACAGAGAAGGATTACCTGCCAGCGCCTGCGAGAGAGAGGGGAGCTCTTTTTGGATCAAAATCGGTACAATCGCCTCATCGATCTGTCTGTTTCCCCCCAGATAGGGATACTCCCCCAAAGGCAGCTGCCGTGCTTCGATCAAGTCGAAGCGCTGACTGCCGATAGGCTGATAAGAGAGAAGAATATGTCTCACTTCCTCTCCCCTCTCCATCAAACCCCCAAAAAGCTCATCATCGATTGAGGTATTGGAAGCCAGCGCCTCAAGGATATCACTCTCTTGCAGTTCGAAGAATTTTTTGAGGATTGGCAACGGTGTGGCGCGATTGGCAGCAAGATAGAAACGGACCTTCTCCTCACGAAAACGAAGCAGTTTCTCGATCACACTGCTGTCGAGACAGGGACTTGTCGCGACTGCTTCCCGCAGTGTGATCCACTTTTTGCCTTTTTGCATAAAACGGTAATTGGGAAAAGAGAGCAGCGCTTTGAGCAGAGCGGGATTTTCGGTTTCGGTGATCAGTCGCTTGAGTGTCAGTGGAGAGTAGAGCAGATCCTCCTCATTGGGCTTGTAGTTGAGAAAGCGGCGCAGAGTTGCCATCACCACGCCTCTGTCTTCGTTGCTGTCCTCCTCTTCATCCTCCGTCCATCGGTACATCTCCAGAAGCTTGATGAAAAGAGCATCGCTGATATGAGCATTGCTGATGAGCATATGGAGCCGCTTTTGGTCATCACTGAGCTTGAGGCCCATCAGGACCTGATCATCGACGAGCGTATGGCTGAGCAGCTCCTCGAACACTTCGAGCTTATAGAGAGGAATACCTTGATCATAGGCAACACAGGAAATATCCTCTTCCACGGGATTGAGGCGATGGTGTTCGATGACTGCTGCTACCCCCTCTTCCAGTTTTGTCGTGAGGGTGATCTTGTATTTCTTAAGAAAACGCTGTGCCTCTTTGTGGCTAAAGAGCGACTCTCTGCCCAAAAAGAGAAATTTTTCTCCGCTGCTTTGCTCCATGAGTACTTTTAACGGCGGTTTTTTCATTGTATCACTTTGTAATTTTTTCTGCTTGTTCACGAATCACTTCAAGATGTGACTTGAGACTCTCTTTGTTTACCAAAATACCAAAATCATCCGGGAGTGCACTATTTTCAGTACCTGTCAACCTGTCAGCTATCAGGGTGCCGATATAGGGGTAGAAATGGTGCAAATCGGCATAATTGTTCCGATAGCTTGTGATCGAATTGACCCCCATAAAGTCATACACTTCCCCGAAGACTTCCACCAGTTGCGTCATCCACCGCTCGTAGTCAGGGAGGTTTCCGCTCTGTACCAATATCTTGAAAAGGTCGGCACTGATGGGTGTCGTGAAGATCACAAAACGTGTCTTTGGATTATCCTGCTTGAGTGCCTCCAGGTATCTCTTCATCTCTTTATTGTATCGATACCCTCTCCCATAAAATCTATTTTGGTAGAGTGAGATTTGCGTATTGACAGCACTCTGCTTTCTGGCTGCAGAAACTTTGATCGTTGACTTGACATTCTCTCTGCTGTAGTCTGTGGTTCCGGGATGTTTGCTGTGCTCTATGGATTCGATACTTCGGTTGAGGGTATCCATCGTAAACAACATTTTGTACCGATAGAGAAAAGATTGTGTAACATCCAGATAGTGAGAGGGGGAGGGTGTATTGTTCATCTGATGCTGTGCAAAAGGCCCGGCGTTGGAGCCCCAGAAATCGACTCCTATGATGATGGTTTTGAACGGCCCGCCTTTGATCTTTTTGGCTTGATCGATCCACCCTTTGTACTCGACTGGATACATCGATACACCGGCATAGTTGAAGACTTTCATCGTTTTGAAATCGTGCTGGTTGATATAGGTCACTCTGCTGCTTCCAAGCAGCAGAGCATCATACTGTTTCAAGCCGCAGAAGTAGGCTCTGTTGGTCTTGAGCTGCCTCTCATCAAATCCGGGCTGTGCATGGTTGTATCGGTTGCTGTGGCAAAACGTCCATAGGGGATCGATCGTATAGTTAAAAAGGGCAAAGAGCGAGATGACCGATAGTACCGTCGCCAGAAAGAGTGTCACCCATTTTTTGTATGGCATCTGTGTCTCCTAAAAATTAAAATACAAAAATTCTGAAAGCTTGGAGAGCGATGAAGCTGCGATCAAAAAGAGTGTTGCTGCATAGAGTGCAGTCCAGTAGTTCGGTTTGAGGCTTTGAGTCAGTTGATTGGAGTTCTTCAGAGCGACGGTCACGATCAGCGCTGCACCCAGCCATAGCGGGGTATAGTCATCTCTCGATACGCCCCCGATCCAGTTGCCAAACGTGACACCATAATCAGATAAAAAGTCGAAGTTCTCCTGTATCGTGGAGGGGAGGAGCAGTGAACCGGTAAACATCCCCTTGAGTACTTTGACTGCATCTTCCCACTCTTTTGCCCGGAAAAATACCCAGGTAACATTGATGAAGTTAAAGGTGATAAGCCAGGCAAGCACTGCATGCATCTTCAGGCCCATTTGACTCCAGGCTCTATGTATCACGATCGCAATACCATGCAATAGACCCCAAAAGACAAAGGTCCATCCTGCTCCATGCCAAATCCCACCGATCAAAAAGGTCAGGACAAGATTGGTATAGGTTCTGAACTCGCCCTTGCGATTGCCGCCCAGCGGGATATAGACATAGTCTTTGAGGAAGCGGCTCAGTGTCATGTGCCAGCGTCTCCAGAAATCCTGGATCGAAGTCGCCTTATAGGGTGAATTAAAGTTGATGGGGAGTTTGATATTGAAGAGCAGCGCCGCACCGATCGCCATATCGGTGTAGCCGCTAAAATCAAAATAGAGCTGAAAAGTATAGGAGAGCGACGTCACCCAGGCTTCAGCCATATTCAATACCTGTGCCTGATCAAATCCGGCCGTAGCCCAGACAGCGAAAGTGTCGGCAATGATCACTTTTTTGAAGAGCCCCATCGAAAAGATAAAGAGCCCCATGGTGATATGTTTGTAGTTGATGACCTTGTTTTCGATATGGGCAAATTGCGGCATCATCTCTTTGTGATGCACGATAGGGCCCGCGATCAATTGAGGAAAAAAGGTCACAAAATTGGCATAATTGAGGAAATCATACTCCTTCGTCTCCCCGTGGTAGCTATCGACAAGATAGGCGATCTGCTGGAAGGTGAAAAACGAGATCGCCAACGGCAGTGCCAGATGCAGGAGATCATACTTGCTGCCCAGTACCGCATTCAGGTTACTGATCAGAAAATCTGCATATTTGAAATAAGCCAGCATCGAGACATTGGCGACAATACCCACGATCAAAAGTGTCTTTTTATTGATCCGGCTATGCTTCCACTCTCGGGAGAGAGAGAGTCCCACGACATAGTTGAAGAGCATCGAGACCAGTATGATGGGCAAATAGGCGATATTCCACCAGCTATAAAAAAAGAGCGAAGAGAAAACCAGAAAAGCCTTCCCGGCAGCGGTCAGCTTGATGTGATTGAGGTAGAAATAGACAAAAAAAGTAACCGGTAAAAAGGCAAAAATAAAGACATAAGAGTTAAAAAGCAATATTTATCCCTCAGTAGCTCTCCAGAGGGTTATAGGTGATCGTTGCCCCCTCTGAGAAATTGGGCACATTATCATAGGTGAAAACCGCATAATTTTTTTCGCTATCCATCGATGCAAAATTATCATAGGTATAGGTGTCGCTTCCGCCGTAGATTTTGACCCCATCCATGAAGTGCTTTGGCGTATGGAAGGTATTTCTGACGACATAGTAGCCCGTCACGGCATCATCTGATACAGCATCCCAGTTGAGTTTGATCATCTTATTTTCTATGCTGATACGAAGATTATCGGCTTTGGCCGGTGCAGTGCGGCGCTTTTGGATATATTTGATGACCAGCGCCACATCATCATTCCAATTGATCAGGCGATCCTTCGCCCCTCCGGCAGAGACAGCGCGGATCACCAGTTTGAGTTTTCGATTCTCCTTATTGAGCCTATCGAGTGTCAATTTTGAAAGCGTATCAAAATTGAAGTATTGATACTCTTTGGTGTTGAGATCATTTTCGGAGACTTCGTAGCCGATATACTCAATCTTTTCACGATTTTTAATATCATCATAGCTTCCCGAATCATTGAGTTCGACGAGTTCGATATAGTATCGTACGTCTCTTTTTTTCTTGAAACTGTTTTTGTTTCTGATCTTGAGAGCGCAGTGCGTGATGACATTCGTCGCATAATCAGGCACCTCTTTCAAATCAAAATCGAGATAGCCGTAGACTTTGTCGCCATTTTTATCAAATCCGCTCTTGAGTACACCCTCCTCCAGCTTATCGCGGGAGATCGTCGCCAGCATGGCGGCAGATATTTTCAGTTTTTTTGCCGGGATAGTATATTTGATATCCAGCATCGGCCGATAGTGGATACCGCCGCCAAATTTTCCATAGCCGATATCGAACTGCATCATCTGCGAATCTTCACCATCGGGCAAATATTTTGGTCCATCGATTCGGAAGTGCGCTTTTTTGTTTTCCAGCTCCTCCTGGAGCAGTGCACACTCATGATTGGAAAACTCCCAGAAATTCCAGATGCCCTGTGTCAAATTGTGTGACTTGATCGCACGGCCGATCGTTCCTTTTGTCTTGGCACTGTCGATCGCTTTGAAATCTGTGATTTCATTGAAACTGCCTGGCTTCATCAGAGAGAGATTCCACTCCCCGAACTTCTCGATCTTGGCACCGACACGGTTCATGGGATAGAGATAGAGCCTCGCCTCTTTGATCAGGGCATCATCAGGAAGGGTGCTGATGTCGAAGGTCAATACGGCATCGCAGATCCCCTTGCTTTTGTTGATTCCGACAAAAAGCGAGTTGAGTCCAAAGTGTGAACGGTTCTGTTCCTGTGTATACTGGCCCACATAGCCTGTCTCACTCTTCTCGGCAAAAACCAGTTTGAAAAACTCATCATCCTCCAGTCCTGTTCGCACTTTGACGATGGGTGCAAAGGGCGATTTGTAGCCACTTTTTTTATTGATGGCTCTGATCGTATAGATATAGTTGGTAGAACTCACAAGGTCCCTGTCGACATAGGAGTTCGTACCGACGATGGCGATACGGGTGCGATCATTGCAGGCATCTTTGTCTTTGGTGCTGCGATAGATTTCGAAGCTGATCACGTCGCGTGCTTCATAGTCCCAAACCAGCTTGACAGAAGTCGCTCCCACCGCATCGATGGTGAAATTATCCACGCGGTGAGGTGAGAGCGAAGCGTAGTTGATGACTTCACTGAAAGCATACTTGAGCGCCGGAATGTTTTCATGAATACTGCTGCTCATTACCTTCATATAGTCGGGGATGTTCTTCGTGCCGACCTCGACAACTGTCGCAATGATACCACGCGAGTAATAATACTCCCTGCCGCTTCCGCTGATGAGCTGTGCAGGCGGCTTGCCCCGGTGGATGCCGTAGCGCCTTCCCGTCACTTTGGATATCTCGTCATTCATATTGGCACAGAGCGCATTCAGGTCGGTTCCATCGATCTCCGCTTCGTGCTTGAAACGATGCGCAGGGAAAAAGACATTGCCCTGCGAGTGATAGTCAAAAGCGATGGTGATATTGTCATGGCTGTCTACGAAGGCTTTGATCGCCTGGGTTTCTGCCTCACTGAAGGGTGACGCACCCCCGTAGATATTGGAACCGGTATTGCTGTTTTTGGTCCAGCCGATCGAAAAGTTCCGATTGAGATCAACACCGACTGTTCCGTCTCCGTTGGGTCTTCGGTTTTTTCTCCAGAAGGAGTAGTGCTTGCGCGAATATTCAAATCCGTCGGGATTGAGGCAGGGTACCATATAGATCGTCGCCTCTTCGAGACTCTTTTCGAGTTGCGGATCGACATGCTGGTTTTGAGTCACATATTCGATAAATTTCAATGCCAACTCATTCCCGATCCACTCTCTGGCATGGATACTCCCCGTATAGAGCATCGCCGGCTTCTCATCAGCCCGTGCTACATCTTGAGAAATCTTCACCAGTACAATATCCCGCTCTTCATAAGTCGTACCGATCTTGATCACTTCGATTAGATCAGGATACTGTTTTTCGATCATAGAGAGAAAGTCGAGGCTCTCCTGGTAGGATTTGTATTGATTTTTCATTGTTTGCTTTCTCCGTTCTTTGTTGTACTTTTGCTGTCGTTGCTTGCAGATAAGCCGTTCATATCTATGATACAGTCTGCTTCGAAGTGATCGTCATTAAAGCGTATTTTTGAACTTGCTCCACTCATCAACGAGACTGTCGAGTATATGCTCTTTGAGCCATGAGATATCCAGAAGCTTCTGAGGCTCCTTCTCCAGAGCATGGATCAGCTCGACCAGCTCAAAGTGTTTGAGTATTTTCTCAGATTTCTTCTTGCCGATCCCTTTGACAGATGTGAGTACTTCACTCATCTTCTTCTCATCGAGCAGAGGAAGCTCCTCGGCCTCTTCAGCGCTCTCATCATCTCCGTACTCCGGGTTTTTCTTCGCTTTGACCTCTACGATAGATTTGCCGTAATTATCCTGAAAATTCCACTTTTCACTGGGCCACTCTTCATAGTTTCTATCCTCTGTCAAAAGCATCGGATAGGCTTCGTCGAGCTTATTCAAATCAACTTCGCCTTCTACGGTAGCTATTTTTTTGCTGTCGAGGAAGTAGGCACCGTCATAGCTCGGCGTGTATCGCCCGAATGTAATATATCTCAAGGTTCTCAGTACGGAGCTGTCCATCTTGCCAAGCTCTTCCCAGTTGTAAAGAGGGATATTCGGCTTGGGGAATCGTCCATTGCTGAACTTCCACATCAGGTATTGTCCGATCCAGTCTCTGATATAGGGGAAAGCCGCGAAGGCTGTCGCACACTCCAGGATACGGTATTTGCCATCTTGTCCAACGGCGATATCGCACGCCCAGTATTCGGCGTTGGCAGCTTTGGAGACTTTGACAGCCAGGTCGAGCAGCTCCTTGGGGACATCCTGATAATCCATCGAACCACCCTGAGACGTATTGGTCAGCCACTCACCCTCGGGCGGTCTTCTCCAGAAGGCACACACAGGCTTGTGTCCGATCAGCATCACGCGTACATCGGCTTCCATCGGAACGAAATCCTGCACATAGACGGGATGGTATTTCTTTTTGGCCAGGAGCTTCTGAGCCTCTTTTTTTGAATCCACTTTGTGTACGAAGTAGCCGCCATAGTTAGAAGGGCCGTAGCTCTTTTTGATGATCTTGGGATACTTGGTCGTTTCGATGAACTTCTCAGCCTTCTTCTTGTCATAGTAGATGTAGGTTTTTGGGACCGGTATATCATACTTCCAGGCGAAACGGGTGACATTCTCTTTGGATTTGTTGGAAAACTGCGTATCCAGAGAGGGGATAAATTGTACATGCGGGAGTGCTCTGGCGATCTCTCTGAACGTTTCATAAGCAGTTGCCGGTATATTTCCGATCAGGATATCGATCTTTTTGCGCTTGACTTCACGGATAAATCTGTTCTTGTCATTCTTCCAGTGATAGGTTACTGTTTCGATCTTGTCGGGCCATCCTCTGAAGTTTGATTTGTCAAAAAATCTCAATACATAGTCGAGATAGAGCAGTCCGATCCTGGGGAGTTTTTCCTGTTTTTTCTTTGCCATTGTTTACCTTTTGATTAGTTTTTTGTTTTTCGGTCGATGAGATCGACGATGAGATCGATCTTTTTCTTGTTGAAGTTCAGGCCCATTTTTTCCTGTTCGGGCGTAGCGAATGCCGGGATACCATTGACTTCGAGGACGACATACTCTTCCTTGTCCAGATCGTAGATGATGTCCACGCCCGCGATGTCGGTACCGCAGACTCTGGCCGCTTTTTTGGCGATCTCGATCACTGCGTCATCAGGCTCCCGCATAAAGACAGAACCGCCGCTGGTGACATTGGTGCGCCAGTCCGAGCCGTTTGCTCTTCTGCCATAGCAGCCGACGAATTCTCCATCGACGATATCGACCCGATAGTCGGTATTGTCGTAGTTGAGGAACTTCTCTACATAGAAAAACCTCAAGTCCATCTGATTGAGAAAAGGCAGCAGCGTATCGAGTGTCGCTTCACTCTCGATCTTGGTTAGACCGATCCCACCCCAGCCGTCAGTCGGCTTGTAGACCATTTTGTCCCATTTTTTGATGATCTTTTTGAGCTGATCGGGATCATCCCGGTGACAGAGCTGATAGTCCGGTGTAGCGATACCGTGATTGCGCAGCATAAAGGAGGTTTGGAACTTATCCTCAGTCAATGCAAACGAATCATAACTGTTGATGATCGGGATCTGGCGGTCGAGCGCCTGATACAAAAACATCTGATACTGTGTCTGCTCTCCGGCATTGTACGAAAAGAAGAGATCGAGTTTGTCCACTTTTGTTTTGCCATGGAGAATATGACCGTTTTTGGCGATCGCATCCCGCAGATTGATGTTGGGAACAGTTTCGATCTCCCGCTCTTTGAGTTTTTTGATGATCTTCTTCTGGATCACATCGCCACCGCCGTTTTGGTAGAGCCACATACCGATTTTTCTAGCCATCTTCTCTTCCTTTTTTGTCTGGGTAACTTCTATGAATTCGCGTATTTTACCATACTATGCTAAAAATTCAATTCCTACCCTTTTTTTAGCCTCTTTTAAATGGATACTTGTTATGATTTATGCATTATGAATACAAAAAAACTATACCTTCTTCGACATGCCAAATCCAGTTGGAAAGATTTCTCGATCAGGGACTTTGACCGTCCACTCAACAAACGGGGGAAACACGATGCGCCCATAATGGCGGAGCAGATGGCCCGAAGGGGGATCGCGCCCGACGTGATCCTCTCCAGTCCTGCCAAGAGAGCCAAAAGTACAGCAAAACAGTTTGCCAAGACATTGGATAGAAAAGTAACCTATATCGATGCGATCTACGAAGCCTCCATCTCTCGTCTCACAGAGATCATCAACAAAGCCTTCGAGAAGTACGACTCGGTGATGCTGATAGGACACAACCCTTCCCTCACAGTCTTGGGCAGCAGTTTGACCGATCATCATTTTGACAATATCCCCACAACCGGTATCGCGGGATTTGCTTTTGACGGTGAAGATATCAGAAGCGCCGACGCCACCCTGCTCTTTTTTGATTATCCCAAAAAAGTCAAGAGTGACAGCCTGGCAAGCCCAACCAAAAAAGGAGAGTAGAGTCATGAAAAAAATTGTTTCAATAGCGATCGCCGCAACAGTCATGGTGTCGGCGGGAAATTTTATATCCAATATGAGTTTTGCCTATGGCGGCGACTCCGACAAGGTGGACAAAAACTTTGTCCGCGATGAGAAGCAGGAGGTCGTCAAGGATCTCAAGAGCGGGTTGATCTATTATGATGCGGCACCCTCGGCCAAGATGGAGTATAACAAAGCGGTCGCCTACTGCAATGCGTTGAACTATCTCGACCATACCGACTGGAAGCTCCCGTCCAAAGAGGAGCTCAAGGCTATCCTGGATCTTGGACGACGCTCGATCAATGTCAAGCGTGCTTTCAAAAACATCCAGGAGGGCATCTATTGGTCCGCTACCAAAGACCGGCACGATGAAGCCTGGTATGTCGATTTTGACCTGGGGAGATACAATACCACCAGCTACGATCATCTCAACTATGTTCTCTGCGTACGGCAGGAAAAGGCAGCGTCAAAAAGTGAAAAATAGTAAAGTGACAGAAAGTATGGATTTTTCGGAGCTCAAGCGCATCATCGAGATCAACTCTTGGACCAAAAACAAAGCAGGTGTCGATCGAAACGGCGAAATCTTCTCCCAGTGGCTGAGCGCGCTGGGCATGGAGCCTGAGCGTTATCATAGAGAAGAGATCGGAGATCACCTCCTCATCAAATCGGCTTCCAAAGCAGAGAAAAAGCTCCTCCTTCTGGGGCATCTCGATACCGTATTTCCACCCGATACTTTCGAGCACTTCAGCGAAGATGAGGAGTGGATCTACGGTCCGGGAGTCTGTGATATGAAAGGCGGCAACTATGTCGCACTTCAGGCACTCAGAGCGATTTACCGGCGTAGAGGCGAGATACATGATATCGACTTTTTGCTCGTCAGCGACGAAGAGACCGGGAGTGACGACAGCAAATATCTGACGGCGGAATTGGCCAGGGGGTATGACTACTGTATGGTTTTTGAGGCAGCCGGTCCGCACGATGAGGTGGTCACTGCCAGAAAGGGGGTCGGTACCTTCTTCATCGATATCGAAGGCAAGGCAGCTCACGCGGGCAACCACTACAGCGACGGTGCCGACGCCAATCTCGAAGCAGCACAAAAATTGATCGAACTGGTCGCCCTGACGGATCTGAAGAGAGGCACGACGGTCAATGTCGGAAAGGTCAGCGGCGGCATCGGTGCCAACACGATCTCCCCCAAGTCCCATCTCACCTTTGAGCTGCGCTACACCGCTTCAGAGGAGCGCGACCGAGTCCTCGCTGCGATCGACGCGATCGTCGCTCACTCCCACGTCCCCGGTACCCACGCCACACTCAGCGGCGGTATCCAGCGCGACGTGATGCAGCCTTCTCAAGCCCAGGAGCGCTTCGTCTCCGATATCAACAGACTCTGCCACGTCTCTCTCCCCACCGAACATCGCGGCGGTGTCAGCGATGCCAACGTCGTCTCCTCAGTCGGCACCCCCACCCTCGACGGCTGGGGCCCCTTCGGCGACGGCGACCACACCATCTACGAACGCGCCTCCAAAGAGAGCTTCCAAAAACGCATCGATCTGGTCACAAAGATCTTCGAACACTTCATCAACGGCGAGTTCACCTAAGCCAGACCCCCCTCCCCGCATCAACCCTTAGGACCCTCAGACTTGTTTGAGGCGATGTCCCGTGTAGCTACACCCCGGTATTCAAGAGGTGTTTATGGGTTTTTGCTTATACGATGAACATTACACATAAAGAAATGGCATCAACCCTCAGGACCCTCAGACTTG
>JANTGA010000046.1 GCA_024763175.1 Sulfurovum sp. | reverse complement strand
CAAAAAAGATTTGTTTGTCAAGGGTTTTTGCAAATTTGTGGGAGAAAAATGCAAATTCTTTTTTTTGGGGGGGGTGGGCTTACATTATATAGGGGGATTTGGTGAATTTCAGCTGAGGATATGAATTTCTAGCAAAAAGTTCTCAAAGAGGGCTGTATAGTGGGCAGATCTATTTTTGAGTAGATGCAGACGAGATTGAAAATGAATATTGATAGAAGTTATTAGAAAGAAGGAGGAAAGAGGATGCTACGGGGGATGCACTCCTCCGCCTTACGGAGAAGTACATAGGGTTGTTTTTATTTTATCTCTTCAGCGACCGGAACATCGTAAAGGATATCATCCATTGGATGACGATACATTGGCATAGCCAATCTCTTCTCATCAAGAATATGACCGATAAAGCCGATCGTTCTTCCTGCAATAAAGAATGAGTTGAGTGTGCCTGATTCGATAAATTCATCGATTTCTTCTTCATCATAACCAAGAGCTCGCCACATATCGACCATCAGTATACCGATAGTACCATCGACGTTAAGGATCAAATTTTCCTTTTTGGAAGTTGTCAGCTGCTCTACTGTCAAAGCATAGTCCAGCAGTGGTGTAGCAGGGAAATACTCTTGAGCGAATTTCTTCAATCCTTCGACACGTAGGTCAGGGTTTTTGAGTGATTTGATTCTATGTCCGATTCCAGGAATAGGTACACCCACTTTTTTCATATGGTTCAAGAATTCTGCCGGTGTCAAATCATTATCATCGGCATACTTGAAGTATTTTGCTGCTCCGTCAATCGCACCGCCAAACCTTGGTCCGATCGTCAGGAGGCCTGTTACGAGTGCCTCAACGACCGATTTTCCAGCTCTGGCTGTGACTTTGGCATTGTGTGCGCCTGATACAGCAGGTCCATGATCTGCAACTGTCTTCATCACTGTTTCGATGAACTGTGTTGCCCACTCGGGATACTGTTTCTTGAACCAAAGAAGCGAAATAACATCACCGATTCCTTTGCCAGTATCCGGTGTTGCTACAGATGAAATAGGGAAACCGGCATAGGTTGCTTCTTCGCCTCTATCGTCAGAGATCGTACAGATGAACTCTTTCTTCTTTCTCACCTTGGGAACAATTTTCAGCTCAGGCTCTTCAATCTCACCAATAATGCCTTTGCTTTTCAGGTCATTATAGACTTCCCGTATGGTCACTGGAAGATCATTGAATGACGCAGGAACATGAATACCTGCTTCTGCCATAGCAATATTTTTGGCTGCTGCTGTTTCTGCATCTGCATTCGCCGATGCACCGGCATGACCAAATTGTACACCGGAGCTGAAGTGCTTGGCAATCGTACCGATACACCATGCAATAATTGGTTTTGTGATTTGGCCGCTTTTGACTGCGTCGATCACTTTGTACTCTTCTGTACCGCCTACTTCGCCCAGGAGGATCATATACTTGACATCCGGATTGCTCTCCATTCTCAGAAGATTGTCGATAAAGACAGAGCCGACAAATCGGTCACCACCGATCGCTACACCTTCTGCAATACCGTCAGCATTGATCGCGATAATATTGGAAATCTCATTGAAGAGGCCGCCTGAACGTGTAACCAATCCGCAGGAGCCTGCTCTGTGCAATTTAGAGTTGACAATATTTTCGATCGTACCACCGATATTGGCAATCTTGAATGCACCTGGAGCAATCGCACCGACAGTTGCAGGCCCGATAACAGTGACGCCGGCATCTCTCGCCGCCTGATTCATCGTACGTGCCAATCTTTCGGGGATACCTTCTGCAGTTACCATAATAGACTTGAACTGGCCTTCAATACCGATCGCTTCCATCGTCACATCATAGGCTGTTCTAAATGATGCAAAGTTGAGCAGCACATCTGCCTGAGGCTGCTCCGCCACGGCATCCGGAGTAGACTTGTAAAGTGGGACCATAATTTCATCAGGGCCGTAAAAGAACTTTTCAAACTTATTGCCGCTTGTTGGTGCAACAATACCTGCTACAGAAGGCTTATCTCTTCCAATTGTGTAGTCATAATCCAACATTCTCTGGATCGCTGTTTTGTTATTGTTCCAGAAAATTGCTTGTGTGTCTTTAGTGTATAATTTACTCATTGTCTCTCCTATTCCCTTACTTCTCTAGTGCCATTCTAACAATGTCAGTGACATGTGTTTCCGGTCCATATACTTCAATATACAGTCCCAGTCTGTCTGCCGCCTCTTTGATATCTTTCAAACCTTTTTCATAGTTTGGCCCGCCTCTTCTTACATAAATCTTCGTATTATGCGCTTTGAGCTTGTCTGCATAAATCTCAAAGGCTTGAATGATTCCCGTAAATGTTTTGGCAACATCGGTAAAGTTGGCAATCGCACCACCGATAATCAGTACTTTTCCTTCGGGATCGCTGTAGCGCGTCATCAGGTCAAAGATAGTCTCAGCATAAAACTTGGTTTCGCCTGTGGTAGGTCCCCCGCTGTATTCACCATAATTTGCCAAATCTTCAACCCCTGCAAAATCGGCAATCGTATCAGCATAGACAACGGATGCGCCACCGCCGGCAACCATCGTCCAGATGCGTCCCTGTGGATTGAGGATAGTCAGCTTGAGAGAAGCACCTGACTTACTGTCAGCCTCTGCAATCGCCTTCTCTTCTTTGGATTGGTCTTCCATACCAAATGCTGTCGGGAATTCGATATCACCCCAGGCATCAGCCATCATAAATCCGGCTGTGTCATCCAGTCTTGCAACCAGGTCGAGTATTGCCATTTCACCGTTGTCCAACATAACGATTGGATTGATCTCAAGATAGGCAAAATTCATATCACGATAGAATTTGAAAAACTGGATCGCGAAAGAGGCAAATGCTGTTTTGTTTGCATCGGGAATATCGGCAGGTATATGTGCTTTGACTGCTTTTTCCATATCTGCATCCGGCATATTGATCGGGATATGCACCTCATTGACTTTCTCATCCCAGCCCTCTTCGACTTCCATACCGCCTTCGGCAGACATATAGAGTACATCATCTTCGCCAACTGTTGTCGCAGAGATATAATACTCCTGATCCTGAGTATGCGGGGTAAAAGGCTCGACGATAAAGTGAGTTAAATGACCTTTTTCACCGGAGAGCAGTGTGACCTCGTGTGACTGCTTTTCATCAATCCAAGTCGCTGCCTCATCAAGCGTAACATCGCCCGGCTTCGTTGTTCGGAACAAAACTAAGTCATTCTTTCCTCTTTTTCCAAAGAGCATGTCTGGCTTTGCAACCAACGCTTCCTGATTCAACCACTCAAAACCGTGTTTCTTTGCAATCTCCTTGAGTTCATCACCGCTTGTTACCAGTACAGATTTGAATCCATAATGAAAACCATCAAAATATTCATTCCAATGTTTGGCGAATATCGCCTTTCCATCGTATTCTCTAATCGCCTTTTGAGCCATTGAGTTCTCCTTTTATTTAGTGAGTTTCAGTATGTTAGCATTAGGTGGTTTTAACTTGAGTATAAGTTATTAATAATGCTTTGAATCTCTTTTAAATGTGTATTTTAGAAACATTCGACGCGCAAGTGTGACGACTACCGGGCACAAGCTTGGATACCATAATAATGCAGCTGAATAGCAACACGGCCATCCAAAGTATCATAACATTCACGCCCCTGCTTTTTGAGTTTTTCCGCCAGCCAGTAAGGCTCATAGAGCTTGGATGCAAAGTGCTCTTTGGGATCCTTCATGACAGAAAAAAGGAGCTTATGAAACACAATTGTCAGAGAGCTCAATACCAATACCGTCATCACAGCGGCAAAACCTATCCGGTACCATCTCCTGTATTCAGGTAATCGAATACGCAGGCTCTTATTGTAGGTATCCAGCATCAAGACAACACTGACCACAACATAAGGTGCAAAATCTGTCAAATTGATACGCTGCCTTATCGAGAGAACCAAAGATGCAAGCAGTGCGATAAATGAAATATACCAAAGAATATTTTTCTCTTCACGAAGCAATATGCGATACAGAGTGTAAAAAAAATAGATAAATAGAAGCGGCGAAAAAAGTGCAGCATAGAGTCCGAAAAGGTCGGCAAAATAGCCAGATGGCCTACCGCCTATCTCAACAACACGCAGTGTCACGATAGAGAGTATCAAAAATAATCCCGAAAGAACCATCAATCTTATCTCTTTGTGTATCAATGTATAGATAAAAATCGATATGAAAAAGATGATTGATGCATCGTGGATCACAAACAGGATCAGCATCAACAAAGCCTGGGCCCAAAGCCACTCGCGGTCATATGCCAAAAGAAAAAGCAGAACGACCGGTATCACTAAAATAGAAATATTGGCCAGAGTCAGTGCCGTAATGATACCGGGCAAAAGCATGTAGATCGCTGTCGCAAGATATCTATCATTTTCCCTCTCCAGGTAAATCCAAGTGATACGATAATAGAGAAAAATAGACAACACACCAACAAGAAGAAAAAAAATCCTGATTCCGAGAAACGGCCCGACACCCCATCCGTCCAGGAGTAATTTCCCAGCATGCATCGGTGTGGCAACCAGACCATAGTCACTAAAAAACAGCTTTGCCTCATGCGGACTGATCGGCGTTGTACTTGCCAGATAGACAACCGCAATCGTATAAACAAGAGTCAGCAGAGCAAAATAATTTCTGGACATTGGATATTACAGTTTGAGGAAATTACTCAGCATTTCGTGCCCATATTCGCTCATGATAGACTCGGGATGATACTGGACTCCAAAAATAGGTTTATCCTTGATCTGCAGTGCCATAATCTCCTGATCATCTTTGCTGTAGGCAGTAGGGACAATTTGCTCCGGTAAACCCTCCTGATTGACACTCAAAGAGTGATAGCGTGTCGCCCTGAATTGACCAGGTATTGCTTCAAATATCGGTGACTTGTGTGTTACCTCTACCTGAGAGGTTTTGCCATGCATCATATTTTTTGCGCGGATTACTTCTCCGCCAAAAGCCTGTGCGATACTCTGGTGACCCAGACAGATACCAAATATCGGCGTTGTATCTGCAAATTCTCGAATCACATCCAGCGTTACCCCTGCCTCATCCGGTGTCGCAGGTCCGGGAGAGAGAATGATCTTTTCGGGATGAAGTTTCTTGATCTCTTCGATACTCATCTCATCATTACGGATCACCTTCAGATCTGCACCCAACTCTTTACAGTATTGCACAACATTATACGTAAAGCTATCATAGTTATCTATCATTAATACCATCGCTCTTTCTCTTTCTTTTATAAACTGCTATGATTATACCAAAACAACGTAAAGGAATATTAATGCGCCACTATTATACCTACAGCGAGTACCTCTCTGACTGCAAAATTTTAACAGAACAGATTCAAGATCGATTTGATGCGATTATTGCTATCGCCAGAGGCGGTATGACTTTGGCGCACATGCTGGGTGAGTATTACAATATTCGAGAAATTTACACTATTAACACGATCGGTTATGAGGATATGGTCAAACTTGACCAAATAGAAGTTTTTAATATACCGAAGATCAAAAAGGCCCAAAAGATTCTCATCGTTGACGATATAGTGGATAGCGGCGACACAATGAAGCGCGTTTTGGAGCTGCTGACTGAGCAGTATCCGTACGCTATTTTTAAAACAGCGGCACTTTTCTATAAGCCATCGGCTATCATCAAGCCTGACTGGTATGTCCAAGAAGCAACGATGTGGATAGATTTTTTCTGGTCGGTAGATCTTTAGGTCTATACAGAAAGCGTGAAACCATAAGATAGTTTTTTGGGCCCTCGAACTTGTTCGAGGCAGGCGCGAAGAATTTACGCATCCTGTTTTACTCAGCCCTTTAGTGGCAACCGCAAGATCCGCCTGAGCTCTGCTCTGCGGCAGCACCACCTGTACTACATGCACTGACACCGGGAGGTGTTGTAGGCTGGATCGCCTGGTTGTCTGCACCGCCTTCTGCGTTGACTTTGTCAATAAACGACAGTACATTGCTGGCGGCTTCCTGGTAACGCTTTGCCGTTTCACTATCTGGCTGATGATATGTCACCGGCATACCGGTATCCCCACCAATTCTGATCGCTGGTTCTATGGGGATACGGGCGATGAGCTCCGTGTCATACTCTTTGGCGACTGGTGCTGTCGTACCCATACCAAAAATATCAGACTCAGTATGACACTCTGGACAGATAAATCCGCTCATATTTTCGATAATACCGGCAGTTGGAATATGAAGTTTTGCAAACATATCCAATGAGCGGCGGCTGTCATCGAGAGAGACCTCCTGCGGAGTTGTCACAGTGATACCGGCAGTGACAGGAACGGACTGAGCGAGCGTCAACTGCGCATCACCGGTTCCCGGAGGCATATCGATCACCAATACATCCAGTTCAGACCAGAGAATATCTCTCAGGAACTGCTCGATCGCTTTCATGATCATCGAACCTCTCCAGATCAGTGACTGCCCAGGCTCCATCAATGACCCCATTGACATGACCTCCACTCCATAAGCTTTCATAGGCATTACTTTGTTCCCCTGTATTTCAGGTTTTTGATCATCAACACCCATCATGCGCGGAATATTCGGTCCATAGATATCAGCATCCAGAAGACCTACTTTTTTGCCCTGCATCGCCATCGCTACTGCAAGGTTGACTGCGGTTGTTGATTTGCCGACGCCACCTTTGCCTGAACTGACCATCACGAAGTTTTTGACTTGTGGCGCAATATTCTTGCCGCTCATCGAGTTGCTCATCTCCCTGGGAGCCTGAGGCTGAATGATGTTTGCAACAATATCTTTAAATCCAAGCTTTTGTAGCTCAGTCTCGATCTCTTTGATCAGCTGCAGTTTGACTTCAGCAGCACTGGACGTAATATCTACATCCAGAGAGACTTTGTCTCCCCCTATCTTGACATTCTTGACAAAACCGAAAGTTACAATATCTTTTGTAAACCCTGGGTAGGTGACATTTTTCAATGCATTTAGCACGTGTTCGTTATTCATTTATTCTCCTAAATATTTTTATTGTTTACAAGGTATTTTGTCGTAGGTATGTTGACTCCATACCTACGACAGCTACCTTATAATGTCGGCTCATTCGCCATCGTTTCACCATGCTCTGCGACGATATTCTGAGTGATCTTATAAGAACAGAACTTCGGCCCGCACATCGAACAGAACTCTGCCTCTTTGAAAACATCCTGCGGCAGTGTTTCATCATGATACTCTTTGGCACGATCGGGGTCGAGGCAAAGCTCAAACTGTTTATTCCAGTCAAAACCGTAACGAGCATCGCTCATCTCATCATCGATCTTTTGCGCATCCGGACGTCCGCGGGCGATATCTGCCGCGTGTGCCGCGATCTTGTAAGCGATGATCCCCTCGCGAACATCGGCTGCATTAGGCAGGCCCAGATGCTCTTTGGGTGTCACATAACAGAGCATACTGGCACCGTGCCATCCACCGACGGCGGCACCGATCGCAGAGGAGATGTGATCATAACCTGCTGCGATATCTGTCACCAAAGGCCCCAGGATATAGAAAGGTGCCTCATGACAGTACTCTCTCTCCAGTTTCATATTTCTTTCGATCTGGTTGAGGGGGACATGTCCCGGTCCTTCGATCATCACCTGTACATCTTTTTCCCATGCTCTGAGTGTCAATTCACCCAAAACTTTCAGTTCTGAAAGCTGGGCATCATCACTGGCATCATAGAGACATCCTGGCCGCAGACTGTCACCCAGCGAAAGGGCGACATCATATTTGCGGCAAATATCCAGGATCTGGTCATACGCATCATAGAAAGGGTTCTCTTTGTGATAATGCATCATCCAGGCTGCCATCAATGAGCCACCCCGTGAGACGATCCCCATCTTTCGCTTGGCCACGTGCGGCATAAAGCGCAGCAGGAATCCTGCATGGATCGTAAAATAACTCACACCCTGCTCTGCCTGCTTTTGCAATACCTCCAGCATCGATTCGATCGTCAAGTCTTCGATTTTATCATTGCAGTCATGGAGTATCTGATACATCGGTACTGTTCCGATGGGTACTGTCGAATGCTCAATTACGGCAGCTCTGATCTTGTCAAGATCCCCACCGGTACTCAGATCCATGATCGTATCCGCACCATATTTCAGGCAGACATCAACCTTTTCGATCTCACCCTGCACATCTGATGCCAGTGCGGATGAGCCGATATTGGCATTGATTTTACAGGTCGAAACCATTCCGATCGCCATCGGTACTTGATGGGAATGATTAACATTGGCAGGGATGATACATCGTCCTCTGGCAATCTCGGATCTGAGCAGTTCCGGGTCGATCTTTTCTACCTCTGCTACATATGCCATCTCTTCTGTAATAATGCCTTGCTTGGCATAATACATCTGAGTCCTCACTTTGTCATTATTTCGCTTATTTAGCCATTCTGTTCTCATTTATATATCCTTCGTCTTGGAGTTATACCAATTGAATCTTAAATTAGTATGAAAAGTATCATCAATTCAGAGTAAATATATCCTATTTGCTTAAAAAAGTAAATATTATTCCTATCTGGCACCGAGCAAGATTATCTCAAGTTTTAATGTGTATACTTTCGTTACATTTACAGGGATATTACCTTTTGGAAGGGGGATGAATACTTGTCTGATATTACATTAATACTGCTAAGCGCAGGCAGCGCAACACGTTTCAAGACGGAACCGAAAAAACAGTGGCTCTACAGTGCAGATAAACCACTGTGGCTACAAGTATCCGATCATTTTTCGTCTCTCTATCATTTCAATAAAGTCATCCTTGTCTCCTCATCCACAGAACTCAATCTGATGAAAAATTTTGCTGACTATCACTATGTAGAGGGCGGTAACAGTCGGCAGGCTTCTCTGGCCAATGCACTTCAGGAAGTTGACACACCTTTTGTGCTGGTGAGCGATATCGCCAGGTGCTGCCTGGATGAGACAATGATACAGCGTGTTCTCGACGCCAAAGGAGAAGCAGACTGTATCGTACCGGCGCTTCCTGTTGTAGACACACTCTACTTAGAGAATAAACCAGCGGATCGAAGCAGTGCAATGCGAATACAGACACCGCAACTCAGCAGAAGTGAACGATTGAAGCAGGCACTCCTTTCTGGCTTTGAATATACCGATGAGAGTAGTGCTATTGTTGCAGGCGGCGGGACTCTTTTGTTTGTCGATGGCTCCGAAAATGCCCACAAACTTACTACGATTGATGATTTGTCAAAACTGCCCTGCCTCAAAAAACCCTCACCTCAAACACTCACAGGTTTTGGCATCGATATTCATCCTTTTGAAGAGGGAAAAACGATGATGCTATGCGGCATCGAAATTGATGCTCCTTATGGATTCAAGGCGCATAGCGATGGGGATGTTGCTATCCATGCACTCATCGATGCTCTTTTAGGTGCAGCGGGATTTGGAGATATTGGTGAATTCTATCCTGATACGGACGAACAGTATGCCGAGGCTGACTCCAGGCTCCTGCTTGGAGATACCGTGCAGACACTCCGCAGCTGCGGACTATGTATCGGTAACGTAGATCTGACGATCATCGCACAAGTGCCAAGAGTGCTTCCCTATAAAGAGAAAATGCGACGCTCGCTCGCAGACCTTCTGGGCATTCGTGCCAATTTTGTCAACATCAAGGCAACGACAGCTGAAAAACTTGGCTTCTTGGGCAGAAAAGAAGGAGTGGCTGTCGAAGCTGTCGCAAATTTAACCTATTTTGACTGGACACAATTATGAAAATTATTATCGTAGAAAATGAACTCTATCTGGCGCAGAGCATCTCTGCCAAACTCCTTGAAAGTGGCTATGAGACAGAGATATTCAGTTCAATCAAAGAGGCAATGAAGAGTGACGGAGATGTCTATCTGCTCTCAACGACCCTTCCGGGCCAAAGCTGTGCACCCCTGATTACCCGCTTTAAAGAGAAGATCATTATCCTGATGGTGAGCTATATCAACAATGATACCGTCAGCATTCCCCTTCAACAAGGTGCCAAAGACTATATTGTCAAGCCCTTTATGATTGAGGAGCTACAACGAAAAATAGAGCATTACCGCAAGTATCAGGAGCTCAAACAGCAAAACAGGTTTTTTTCTGACTATACGCAAAGTCTTCTCAAGGATATCGTCATTGATATCAATATTGAAAAGATCCAAACCCCTATCGTCATTCTCACTAATTATCCGAGACTGGTAGACAAGGTCGTATTCTCCTATGTTGCCATTCACCAGAAATCACTGGTATTTGTCCCTCTTGCTGACAAAAACTGGAAAGAGAAAATCGCATCATCTGCACCGGGCTCACTGCTCTATCTCTCCGAACTTCAACTACTGAAAAAACTGGAAAGAGTGCAGCTGTTTGAACTGATAAAAGAGTATGATTTTATCCTCTCTACGACCTCTGACTTCGAAATACCTTTTGACGTCATTGAGTTGAGAACAGAGAGCAAGCTGTATGATCAAAATGAAATTTTGACGATCGATGACTATGTCAAATTTATTGTCAATAATTTCCAATACAAATTTCCCGATACAGAACTCTCAAAGAAACTGGGAATATCGAGAAAAAGCTTATGGGAAAAAAGGAAAAAATATGGCATCTTTAAGAAAAAATAGAGCACTTTATATCGACGAAGAGGCACTCTCCACACTTGCGCTCGTCAAAGCAGGTCTTATCTCCCCTGTTGAAAGATTAATGGATCAGGAGACGGCCAGCAAAGTTGACAGGACAAAACTCTACAAAGGAGTGCCCTTCCCCTTTGCTTTCATTCTCGCCCCCAAGGGAAAGACCAACAGGGAAATCCTTCTCTCTGCCATCAAAGGCGAAGTTCTGGATCTTCTCAGCGGTGATACAAAAGTAGGCGAAATCACTGTAGATGAAACGTTTGAGATCGACCCACAGGAGCGTCTTCACAATATCTACGGCACCAGTGACCTTTCTCATCCCGGTGCCAAAAATACGATGGCACGTTTGGGAGATATTGCTGTGAGCGGGGAGTATCAAGTCAATTATCCGCTCATTACCGACAACTTCAAGCGTATCAAAAGCATGGTCAATCGTACCGGTGCAAAGAAAATCTCAGCCATCATGCTTGCAGCCAACCCTTTCAATCGTGCCCATGAACGAATGATACGACAGGCACTCAGCACATCAGATATGATCGTCATCTTCCTGAGGAAACCTTTTACCAGTGATGGATTGCGTTATGACATACGGCACAATGCACTTATCAGATTTGTGGATCATTTTCTTCCTAGAAATAAGGTCATTATCATTCCTTTTGAAAATACCTATATTTTCGCGGGATACAATGAATTGGTGCTCGATGCACTTCTCGCAAAAAACTATGGCTGCAATGAATTGGTCGTAGGGAAGAATCATGCCGGTCTGGGACTCTACTATGATAAAAACCGTCTCAATACGATCTTTGACAGCTTCAAAGATATCGATATCACAATCACAACTGTCGATGAGTATGTCTACTGCGACACGTGCAAATCCCTTGTCAGTACCCAGACATGCCCCCATGGCGAACATCACCACACCCACTATCACTCTAATGCTATTATGCATCTGATACAGGGCGGTATCATTCCGCCTTCCATTTTAGTACGCAAAGAGGTCTCTGCCAATATTCTGGCGGCACTTTTTCCTGATCGCTTTGAAAATCTTCAGGAGATATACCACTCTATCATGCCCGGTTCGGGGCTGCTCGAACAACAGAGCGAAGAGCAGTTTTACATCAAGCTGGCTGAACTCTACCAAACCAAATCACTGACTTAAAGGAGGCTTCATGTCTATGCGTAAACTTTTTTTGACCTTTTTTGGTACCGGACTCAGCCCTGTCTACCCCAGGCTCATCGCAATGCTTGTTGCGCTGGTGTCGGGGGTGGCCATTCTCTACACGATGGGGATGGAGACGCTTTTTATGTTGGCACTTGCGGTAAGCCTCATCGGCATCTTTGAAATCAATCAATACCAGAGAGCACAAAATATAGAAGCTTTCAACGATTATAAGGACGAGGATGGCACCATCGTAATCGACAAAGCAGCGGGAATATGGTTTTCGCTCCTGATACCCTACACAACCGCTCTGTCTCTCTCCTATCCTTATGCTCTGGAACTTTCTGTTGTATTCAGTTTCGCCTCTTTCTGGTTTTTTGACCACAGGAAACCATCCACCATCGGCTGGATAGCACGCAATGTCATAGGTGGACTCGGAGTGATGGGAAGCGCGATATTGTCAGGATTTGCCGGCGGATTTCTGACAATTATTCTCTTGATGGGGATTGGAAAACTATTTTAGAAAGCACACAAGAACAAAACTCAATGTTCGATCTTCTCCAGTAAAATAGCCTGTATCAAACGACAATAGGCATCAAGCTGCTTCTCTTTGACTGCGCTTCCGCTGCGAAAGAGCTGGTGCAGCTTCTCTATCTCCTTTTTCTGTCCAGTGCTGATCCACTCTGTACCCAGGAGCTCCTGGCTGTCCATTTGGATCTTACTTCTATCAGCATGCGGACGGTTGGCGAGCTCCTGCGTATAGTAGAGTGCTCTTCGCAGAAGTATATAGGGAAAATTACGATTTTGCATAGGACCCGCTTCGATATAACGGCTTCCCAGCTTTTGCCCCAGGACCTTCATCTCTGCTATTTCATTAAATCCCAGCAGGGCTCCGGCACCTCCTATCACGGCACCGATAGCACTGCCAAGCATCATACTTGTCCCGCCCAGCATGAGATCGACCCCGGAACCCGTCAAGGCACCACCGGCTGCACCGGTTACGATCATCTCTTTTTTTCCCAGCCCGAAGAGGGAAGCGCTCTCTCTGGAGAAGAGATCCATCTCTTGAAACAGAGGAAGCTGCGCCTCTTTTTCCAGTTTGCTGTGATTCCAGGTCTCTGCTATTTTGCGATGCGACTGCTCTTCGATCTTTCGCAGATGCATTTTATATCGCTCCAGCATCTTCTCTTTTTCCTTGCGGCTCGCCTCTTCTCCCGATATCGAGAGCGACTCCACATAGCTGAGCGAAGCAGCAAGCAGTTCGCTGATGAGCTGTGCCGAATCAGCGATCTTCTGCTTGCGATATGTGGTAAAGATATCAATCGAACGCTTCACGGGAGCCGTCCACTCTTCACGTAGCTGTGCCATACTCTCCAGCAGAGCAATATGCTGTGAAAAGTTTGCTTCCATAGGATTGAACACTCTGACGAGGCGAAAATAATGGCCCAGCGCCCGCTTCCACTCCGCTACATAATCTGTATCATCGATCAGATTGATCAGTGCCATTGATGGCTGGCCTGTCCAGCGCAGTATCTCCATCTCTGCCTCATACTCTGCGCCGTAGGGCTTCGATCCATCTACGACATAGATGATACCCGCACCATGAAGGATCGGCTCCAACAGTTCGATCTCGTCATGAAAGCGTGGGTCTTCACGGTGTTCGTAGACAAAGCGCTGCACTCGCTCTACTTTTCGATCAGCCGAGACCTCTTCTCTCTCCAGCCACTCCAGTAGAGCACGGGCCCGCTGAAAACCGGGCGTATCGATCAGCTCATAGAGGATCTCTCCATCGATCTGCAGCGGAAAGCTTCGCTGTTTGGTGGTCGTACCGGGGATATCGGATATCTGCACCGTCTCATCGTGTGCCAATGTGGAGACGATGCTGCTCTTGCCTTTATTGGGGTGACCCACTACGGCAAAACGGGGATAGTTTTTACTCATCGTATCATCCTGACATTCTCCTGCTTCAAGGCAGCGATTTTTCTTTCCCAGATCACAAACTCTGCATCAGTGGCCGCCGCAGCACGCTCCGGTGTGCCCAGCGGATCAACAGCGATCGATAGGTTACGCTTCTCGCTCAATGCTATGAGAAAATCGACAAAATCCATCGTCGGAGGCTCCCATGCCTTGACATAGAGCAGAACCTCCCCCCGGGCACCCTCTATGACTTGGCGATCCTCCTGGAGAGAATGAAGACCGCCTGCTACGAGAAGATGCTCCGTTTCGATGCCGGACTGCTCGTTTTGTAACGCAATCGTATCCCGATCAAGTGCCCAGCCGATCACCGTATCATAATGCTGCCTTGGCTCCGTAACAGTCACACCATTTTGTTCGATCTTCTCAATACCCTGCTCCTCTCCGGACGCTTGTGTCGTGATCAGCGGCTCCTGCATCTCACGCAACAACTCCCGAATGCCTTCGAGCGAAAGGATCGAGCGCTCCGTTGCCCTGCGCAATCCCCTGGAAGCTCCCAAGAAAAAGAGAAAGCGCAGAAAAACAGCATAAAAGAGTGTCGTCATCGCCAAAAATTTCCACCACTCACCCAACAGTGCTGCGTGATGAACCATTTCGCTGCTCAGCTTACCTCCCAGCCTGAAGTAATGGCTCTGCTCAATCAACTCCGCAGAGGGGA
>JANTGA010000045.1 GCA_024763175.1 Sulfurovum sp. | reverse complement strand
CAAGTGAAACATCCAGACCATAGAAACTTGTATCGACAATGAATGTAAACTCATCCATGTCCATTGTAGCTGCAGGTATTTCCGGATCCAGTGCCATCAATGTATTCAACGCATCTTTTTCAGAAGTGTATTGCGCTGTCAGCTTGACAGAGTCATTCACTTTGTAGCTTCCTGCTGCTGTGATAGTTTCAGCCCCTGGAAGACCGACAAAACCATAGTTCCACCATGCCTCTGTATAAAGCTTGGATTGTCCTGACGGATAACCGCTTGCTCCGCCCCAACCTGCACCGCTAAGCATAGTAGCCGTGTTGGATACAGAGACAACTCCGCCATCATCTACTGCTGAGTATGCTGCCCAGATTTCAAAAGCATCCATAGCATAGCCGATTTTCACAGCATACGCTGTAGATTCACTGCTTCCAAGATCAAGGCCAAGAGCATTTCCGAGGTCAGTTGGGTCGATGTAGGCGTATTGACCGCCAAATGTAAATCCATTGTAGCTGCCATCTACTTGAGCCCATACCGCCTGAGCGATATCAATCACATCATAGTACCAAGCTTGCGCTGTCACGTTGTCGAACTTACCGATAGCGGCCACTGTCCAGGCACCCTCTTCTACGCCTGCAAGGGGGAAGTATCCGTCACCGCCCGTAAAGCCGCCGCCCATTGTGCTGACTCTTTCACCGTTTCCGTTACCATCATAGATGTATCCCGCGACCAAAGTCAGATTGTCCATAGGATTGACCATCGCTACAGCGGCATCAAATGTGTTGTTGGCGATACTCCAAGTCTCTGAAAATGCCAGTGGTGTATCCAGCTCAGTACGACCGAGAATAAATGTCGCTTTACCATCAAAAGCCGTTCCGGTTACGTTTGCGATGTTAACCCAAAGAGCATCACCGATACTTGTAAACGGAAGTACATCATCCGTTACAGCATTTGCGCCAGCATAGAGCCATACGCCACTGACAACATTGTCATCCAGACCCAATGTAGCAAGTCCGGTGATACCGACATTCGCTTTCCAAGTATCAGCAAAAGCGTAGCTTACATTGGCAGCGACTGCCGCTTGACCGGCTGCACTTTCCTGAGAAAAGAGATCGACACCATCACCATCAGTTGTGTTATAGAAAAGCTTTGCGCTTCCGCTAAATGTCCATGGGGAAACTACCTCTACTGGTGCCGGTGCTGGCTCAGGTGCAATATCTCCGCCTGCTACTGCAGCACTCACAGCCAATGCTGCAATAAGACTCAATTTTGTCAATTTCATTTTATATCCTTCCTAACTTAAAATGTACATTTTCTCCAAAATGTTAGTGGCATTATAGTCAACAAAAGATTAATAAAACCTTAATTCTGTTCATTTTCTATTAATGATTAATCAAAAATGTCTCAGGCAGCAATCATCGAATAGAAGCTCTCCACCTCCAATGAAGCACTTCCCACAAGCACACCATCGACATTTTCGATCGCTATGATCTCTTTGATATTGGCAGGCTTGGCACTGCCGCCATACAACAATGGCTTGTTAACGGATTGTTTCAGCGACTGATGCGTCGAAGCGATCTCTGCGACCGTTGCACTGCGTCCGGTTCCGATCGCCCAGATCGGTTCATAGGCAATGATGAGCTTATCGTATGTCGTATCGATCCCTTCAAATTGTGCCAGCAGATACTCCATGACTGCTTTGTCCCCCTGTTCTCTGATCTCGAGCGGCTCACCGATACAGTAGATGATCTCAAAACCCTGCTCTTTGAAAAAAGAAAATTTCGCGGCAACTTCCTCCTGGCCCTCGTGCAGAATTTCCCGTCGTTCGCTGTGTCCGATCAGGATCGTCCTGATCCCGAACTCATCGAGCTGCTCGACACCGATCTCCCCGGTATACGCCCCATTGTGTGCCGGATAGGCATTTTGGGCACCGACTGTGATGGGTGTCTCGAAACGATCCAGTGCCGTCGCCGGCGGGAAGACATAGACATCCTCTTTGCATTCGCCATCGACTACTTTTTGTGTCAGTGCTTCGAGGTAAGCACGGGTTACGCTTCGCGTATGGTTGGTTTTGAAATTTGCTGCAAAAATCATTCTTTGGTATCCTTCTGTTTCTTGTTTTTCTATTTCTCTATTTCATATAGAGAAGAGACTTCAGTCCTGTTAGAGTATAGACACTTGCATGGAGCCCATCTCCTCAATCAGGAGCCTACTCTTTTTCGAGTGCTTCGAGACCCGGCAGTTTCTTGCCTTCGATCAGCTCCAGGCTGGCACCACCACCCGTACTGACGAATGTCATCTCATCGACATCACCTGCCCTCTGCGCCACATCTGCCGTATCGCCCCCTCCGACGATCGTTGTCGCGTGGGTTTCAGCGATATGGTGCGACATCATCATACTGCCTTTGGAAAACTTGTCCATCTCATAGACGCCCATCGGGCCGTTCCAGATGATCGTCTGGGCATCATTGAGGGCTTCACGGAAGAGTCGTGAACTTGCCGGCCCGATATCCAGGCCCATCCAATCCTCAGGGATCTCTTGAGCCGGAAGGTATTTCGTGATACTCTCTTCAGAAAATTCCGGTGCGACAACCACATCGACCGGCAGATAAAACTTCACTTTTCGTTTTTTGGCTTTATACATGATGGCTCTTGCCTCATCGAGCAGGTCATTCTCCACCAGAGAGTTTCCGATCTCATACCCCTGTGCCTTCAGGAAGGTAAAGGCCATACCGCCACCGATAATGACTTTGTCCACCTTCTGGATCAGCTGCGTCAGCGCCTGGAGTTTGCCCGAAACTTTACTCCCTCCTACGACAGCGATGAAAGGCCGGCTGGGGTTGTTGATAACTTTGCCAAAGAAATTGACCTCTTTGCTCATCAGGAAGCCGGCAGCCCTGTGTTCTTTGTCAAAAAAGTTTGTGATGGCATAGATGGAGGCATGTTTCCTGTGGCAGGCGCCAAAGGCATCATTGATGTAGATATCGGCAAAACTGGCAAGCTCCCTGGCAAAGGCTTCATCGTTGGCAGTTTCCCCGGCTTCAAACCGGAGATTTTCAAGTAGCAGTACTTCTCCTGCCTCCAATTTCTCAGCTTTAGCCTTGGCATCGGGACCTACGACATCTTCTGCCATGTAGAGTGCTTTTTTGATCTTCAGCAGCGTATTGAGTCGTCTCTCCACAATCTTGAGAGAGTATTTCTCTTCGTAGCCGTTTCCTTTTGGTCTTCCGGCATGAGAAGCCAGTATCACTTTGCAGTCGCTATCGATGCAGTAACGGATCGTCTGCAGTGCCGCTCGGATACGCCTATCATCGGTAATATTGCCAAATTCATCCTGAGGAACATTAAAATCACAACGGATAAATACTCTTTTGCCTTCGATATCCAAATCTTTGATTGTACGCATAGTAACCCTCTCTTTGTGTTGCTTTTATTTTATCGGTTTGAGCATTATTTCAGTGCTTGAGGATATCCTCTCGATAACCCGCTCACTTCCAAGGACTCTTATGATAAAATTCCCTATATTTTACTCCAAGTGAGGTTACTCTTTGATTAAAGTTGCGATCTTTGGAGGCAGTTTTGATCCCCCGCACATGGGCCATCAAGGCATCGTCCAGAGGGCAGTAGAAGTACTCGATATCGACAAGCTGATCGTTCTGCCTGCTTTTTTGAATCCCTTCAAGCGAAGCGCGTTGGCTTCAGCGGAGCAGAGAGCATCCTGGTGCCATACGCTTTTTGATACGATAGAAGGTGTCGAGGTGAGTGACTATGAGATCAGAACCGGGCGGCCTGTCTATACCAGTGAAAGCCTGCGTCATTTTCAAAAACAGTATGATGTACGCTACCTTATCATCGGGTCGGACAATCTGGCATCGATCACCCAGTGGCATGATTTTGCCTGGATCAACAGTGTCATCACCTGGGTCATAGCCCAACGGGGAGCAGACCCGATAGACCCCAAGGTACTTAGAGAGTGGGTGCCGCTCCAGATAGATATACCGGTCAGCTCAACAAAAGTCAGAGAAAAGGGCCATCTCGATATGATCGATGGTCGTATCAGAGAAGAGGTCAGAACACTACTCCACAACGAAAAAGGAACACAAACATGACGATAGACGAAAGGGTCGAGAAGATCATTGCCGTACTGGATGAAAAAAAAGCAGAAGAGATAGAGGCATTTAACCTCGACGACGTGGACTACATCGCCAAGCGTGTCATCATCGCCAATTCACTTGGCGGAAAACACACACAGGCACTTTATGAACATCTCAAGAGCAAGCTCAAGCCAGAAGGTGAAGAGTTTTTGGGTGCTGACGAGAGCAATGAGTGGGTCGTAGCCGATCTGGGCGACATCCTCATCCATATCATGACACCCGAATATCGACAGAGATACTCTCTCGAAACATTCCTGGACGAACTGCAGAAACCACACACTTAAACACCTTCGCTGCCTGTATGGCCCTCAGTGTCGAAGGTTTATTTTCGCCAGGAACTGCACAAGCACAAAACTACCCCTATGACGCAGGAATTTTGTTTTGGGAGGCCCTCTCAGTCAATATCCCCCTGCACCACCCGATCCTATCACCTTCTCCATCAATATAAAAAGCAGGATGGTCACTATGGGAGAAAAGATGAGCGGCCAATAGAGCTTGCCCCGGGCGATGTAGAACCACAGAGTACCCCACGCGATAACGATCAAAACAACATGCGCGATAAAAAGCGGAACCACACTCCGCACCATATTTCCCAGACCAGCCAGCGTGAGGAGGAGAGCAAAAACCACCAGCGACATCAGAAGCTTTTTCCAGTCATGGTGACGATAGAAGCTGATGGCTATCATGGCAAGCGTTGCGAGGATGGACAGAATGATCATTGCTTTCATTGAGATAGGCTCCTACAGTCTTTCGACGACACCGATCCCGAGGATCGACAACCCCTGCCTGATCACATTGGCCGTCAAGGCAGAGAGCGCCAGACGGCTCTGTCTTGTCTCTTCTCCCACCTCCTCTTTGAGGATGGGATTTTGCTCATAAAAACGCATAAAGAGCGTCGTCACATCATAGAGGTAGGAGGTGATCTGATGCGGCGCTGCATCTTTGGCAGCTCTTTCGAGCAGATCATCAAACCGCAGCAGAAGCAGGCTCAAGCGATGCTCTATCTCATTTCCGATCACGATCCTGCCACGGATCTCTCCATCGTATTTTCTGAAGATACTCATGATGCGGGCATAGGCATACTGCTGAT
Organism: Sulfurovum sp.; assembly: GCA_024763175.1. Lineage (GTDB taxonomy): Bacteria > Campylobacterota > Campylobacteria > Campylobacterales > Sulfurovaceae > SZUA-451. Next base: position 9,350 of record JANTGA010000045.1, on the reverse strand, counting down.
AGAGTGATGTATTCCCTTCCAGGCTGAGCATTTTCTCCCAGTCGAAGATATAGTTAGATTCACGATTGATCGAGAGGTCGGCGTACTTCACCGCGCCGATGCCTACGATACGGGCAAGATTTTCTAGAGCGGCCGGATCATACGCATCCTTTGCTTTGATCGCCTCTTTGGCGCGGACGACTGCCTCATCGAGCAGGTCGGCCAGCTTGACCGTGCCGCCCTCTCTCGTCTTGAACGGCCTGCCGCCTTTGTCCATCATCGTACCAAAGGCGATATGCTCGAGCAGCACATCTTCTCCGACCAGTCCGCTCTCTCTGGCGACACGAAAAACCTGCTTGAAGTGTCCGGCCTGGCGGGCATCTACCACATAGGAGATACGCTTGGCACCCAGCACCTCCGAGCGAAACCAAAGTGCAGCAAGATCGGTAGTCGCGTAGAGATAGCCGCCATCCCCCTTCTGGATGATCACCGGGATCTCTTCATCTTCAAGAAAGACACACTTGGCGCCTTCGCTCATCTGAAGTTTCCCTTTTTTGTCGAGTGCTTCGACTACTTTGGGAAGTTTTTCGTTATAAAAACTCTCCGCACGGACATCTTCGCGCGCGAGGCTGACATTCAGCTTCTCATAAATCTCTTCGCAATGTCCCAGCGATATATCAATAAATCTCTTCCAAAGCACCAAACAGTGCGGATCTCCACTCTGGATCTTGACCACATACTCTCTGGCTTTGTCTGCAAAAGCTGCATCTTCATCAAAGCGTCCTTTGGCATCCTTGTAAAACTGCTCAAGGTCTTTGAGGTTTTCACTCCCTGTATCCTCTCCTATCTCTTCCAGATAAGCGATCAACATCCCAAATTGTGTCCCCCAGTCGCCGATATGGTTTTGACGGATCACCTCGTCGCCCAGAAAGGTCAGTAGATTGGAGAGCGTATCTCCGATGATCGTAGAGCGCAAGTGTCCGACATGCATCTGCTTCGCCATATTGGGACCGGAGTAGTCGATGACAACTTTGACCGGGTCAGGCTTCTTCTCTACACCGATTCGCGGATCAGAAAGTATCCTTCCTGTCTCCTCTCCCAGCCAGATATCATCAAGCCAGAGATTGATAAACCCGGGACCTGCGACTTCGGCCTTCCTGATGACTCCTCCAGTATCGATCTGCTCGGCGACCTCAGCAGCAATCTCTCTGGGATTACGTCTCAGCTTTTTTGCGAGAGGCATGATCCCGTTGAATTGATAGTCTCCAAATTCTGGTTTGCCTGCCTCGACCACATTGACTTGCTCTACATTGATGGCAGCGTTAGCCAAAGCATCTGAGATATATTGGTTGATTTTTTGTTTTAGTTTCATCGTTTCTTGTCCGGGGTGAAGCTGGGGATATCGTTAGTGACCTCACTGAGGAGGTCAAAAAGGAGGCTGTTTAAGCGTTTTCGCTTTTTGTTTCGGTAGCTTTGCTTTCAGTTGCAGCAGCAGAAGCCTGCTTTTCGATCTCTTTGGCCGGAGGTGTCGCATCAGCAAGCTCTTCATCCTCTTTGACTGCTTTCTTGAAGTCTTTGATCCCTTTTCCTACACCCTTGGCAAGATCAGGTATCTTCTTCGCTCCGAACAGAAGTACAACGATCGCCAAAACGATCAGAAGTTCTGGCATACTTGGCATACCCATATCAATCCTTTTATCAGGCTCACGCTTCGTGGCCTATTTGAAAATTTTGCTTATTATACTTGAATTAATTTAAGGAGAGCTATGCAGACCTTTTTGCTGCTTGTCAATTTTCCAGCCATTGTTGGACAAATGCTTTCTCTGCGTTTCTGCTCTGCTTCAGCCTTGCCGCTTTGGCAATGATCGTAAATGCTTCAGCCGCCCGGGAAACGTCACCATTGACAATCACAAAATCATATTCACCGACTGCCCGGATCTCTTTTTTTGCATTCTCCAATCGCTTGCGGATCACCTCGTTGCTATCTGTAGAGCGCAGATGCAGTCTCTCTCCCAGTTCGCTCAATGTCGGCGGCGTGATGAAGGCTGATGTCGTGATATCGTCGAGTTTTTCGCGGACCAGCCTGTGTCCCTGAACATCGATGTCGAAGATCACGAGTTTGCCTGCTCTCAGAGCTTCATAGACTGGCTTCAGGGAAGTTCCGTAATAGTTGCCATGCACCTGGGCATACTCCAGAAAGTTCCCTGCCTCGATATCCTCTTCGAACTGCTCTGTGCTCACGTAGAAGTAGTCCCGCCCCTCCTGCTCGCCGGATCTTGCTGCTCTTGTTGTCGTAGAGATGGAGAAATAATATGCTCCGATCTGATCCGATGCTGCATTGATGATCGTACTTTTCCCCGCACCGCTTGGGCCGGAGAGTACCAATATGGCTCCATACATGCTACACTTCCTTCGGAAACCGGATCGTGATGCTTACTTCGGCACCCTCCAGCAGTTTCCTGATTTTTTTAGGTTTCATTTCTACAAGAGCCTCCAAAAGTTTTTTATCAAGGTTGGTCTCTTTTTGCTCCATCGTCACAGAGATATCCTCCAGAGGTAGCGCCTCGTTTTCCATCTCCATGGCCAGCGCATCGCTGCTATCGCTCAAGCCTTCCTCAAAGAGAAGCTGTTTGATTTTTTCCATTTCATTGCCATCCAATATCTGATACTCTCTCTCATCTGTATCGTTTTTCTCTCTCCCCTCATCACTGAAGCCAAACATGTCATGCTTTTGCTCGCTCTTCTCTTCGGATATGGCTTTTTGAGGTGAACTCGACTGGATCGCCGATGTGATCTCAGAAGGAAGAAAAGGTTTCCTGATGACACGATCGACTCCTTCGAGATCCCTCTCTCTGCTCGTCGCAAAGAGTATCTTTTTTCTCGCGTGCACTCTTCGGAGGAGGCTCCTTCTCTCTTCTGTGCTGCAGCACTTTTCATCAATAAAGAGAATATCATAATAAACTTCTGTCCCCAACTCTATCTCACTGACTTCATCAAGCATGATACTCTTATCACTTGCCAGGATCAAAAACATCAGCCGCGACACGACGGGATTGGTATTCACAAGCAAAATATGCATCACTCTATAGCTCCAGTAAAAAGATGGGGTATTCTATACCAATTTGGATTAAGGGGCGACATGTAGCATGGTGCCAACAATCCCGCATCGTACAAAAGCGCCCAATCGGAGTATTAAGGGTGTGCTATTTTTCTTTATCCTGCTAAAAGCTTTGGTGATATTTTATGAAATAATGACATCGTCGCCGTATGAGATGGTACGCCCAACAGGATTCGAACCTGTGACCTTCGGTACCGCAAACCGATGCTCTATCCAGCTGAGCCATGGGCGCACATAGTGTAAGAACCGCATTTTAGCGAAAAACAGCTTATTTTGCAAGCAGGTCCATCGGACCGAAGAGTTCGAGGGCTTTTGGGTGGGAGACAAATGTATGATTGTAAGGGTGTTCGAGCTCGATCGCTTGGAACGTTTCGATACCTTTGAGCTTTTTCAGGGCTTTGGCATGGGTGCCGAAGAGGATCAGTGTCGGATCGATATCCCTCATCTCTTCCAGAAGCTTCTCGACAAAGGGCTGCCAGGCTTTGATATGTTTTCGGCTCTCTGCTTTGCTGCTGAAGACCAGTGCGGTATTGAGGAGCAGCACGCCGTTTTTTTCGAAATGATCCCGCAGTTCTCCGATACTCCCGATCAGCGGAGATTTGTCCACTCTGGCGATGGCCTCCTGAGATGTATCTCCGGCCGTCAAGTCACCTCTGGCAAGCAGTGCCATCTTGATGAAGTTGCGCAGACTCGTCGCACGGTTCACCTCCTTGCTGAGGCCACTGTCGCTGAAGATACGGGAGACTTTCCCATCGATAAACGCATAACCTGTCGCACTCTCCTCTCGGGGGTAAGGATCCTGACCAAACAGGATATAGCGCACCTTCTCCCTGGGCACTGTCTTGAACGCATTGAAGTAATGGTGGCGTGCGGGGAAGTACCCTTTGTCTCTCTCCAGGTAGAGACGATAGGTTTCATCGAGCTTCCCGTAGGCATTGTTGATTGTTTGCTGCCAGCTACTGTGCACCATGTTTTTTCATTCTCTCAAGTTTCAGGGTCATCTCTACTTTGTTCAGAGGAATCTTCAATCGTTCAGAGATCACCGCTGCACTCTCTCCGGATCGATGCATCTGCATCACCCTCCCATATGTATCAAGCGTATCAATCTGCTCTCTGTGCTTATCTGCATGCACCTGGCTGTGCGCCACTGCGATCTTCATCTGATTGCATTTATGGTTGAGGTGGGCCAGCTCCTCTTTCAACCGAAGCTTCCCTCTCCACAAAACAACGAGAGCAATAAATTCAACGATTACCAAGAATGCCAACAAAAGCTCCATCAAGAGACACCCAATATAATAAAAATGAGAAATACAAAACCAAGATAGCCATTTACCGTAAAGAAAGCTTTGTCTATCTTTTTGGGATTATCAAAAACCAAATAGTGCTCATAGCCCAAAAGCAGTGCACTTACGATCACGGCGAGCACTCCATAGCTGCCTATACCGGATGGTGAGACAAAAAGCCCCCAGAAGATCAATGCGACAAGATGGGAAAGTCTCGCGATCATCATCGTCTTTTTTTCACCAAGTTTTGCAGGAATCGAGTGCAAACCGTTGGCACGGTCAAATGCCATATCCTGCAGCGAATAGAGAAGATCAAACCCTGCCACCCAGAATGTCACGCCTACCGCCAGATAAACCGACCAGAGCGGGATATCACCCAATACTGCAACGGCACCGGCGATCGGTGCCAGCCCAAGACTCACACCAAGGATCAGGTGTGCAGCAGCACTGAAACGCTTGAAGTATGTATAGGCCGCCAAAATGAACAATATCGGTACGGAGAGCACCAGTGCCAATGTATTGATAAAAAAGGCTGTAATAATAAACAGCAGAGCATTTCCTGCGATAAAAAGCTGCAAGCTCTTCTCATCTACGCGCCCATCCACAGATGGCCTGCCTTTGGTGCGCGGGTTGCGTATGTCAATATCCCTGTCGAGATAGCGATTGACACCCATTGCAAAGTTCCGGGCACTGACCGCAGCCAAAATACCCAAAAAAAAGAGTTTCCAACCGAACCAGCCATCTGCTGCTACCAGCATCGCAATAAATATAAAAGGCAGAGAGAAAATCGAGTGTTGAAACATCACCAACTCAGAGTAGTTGGATAACTTTTCCATCATATCATTTTTAGACAAGCGTTATACTCCTTATTTGCTAAATCATTCATTCAAGGGTGTCTTATCTTCATTTTACTATTCAGAGACCAGGCGATCACAATGACCAAACCTGCTATCGCATAAGGATTTTCGATCACACGATAACTGGAGAGCAGATAGAGTACCCATAGCAGTATCGCCCCAAGCGGTGTCGGAACCCCCTCAAAGTATTTCTCTACATTACCTGCGTCTACCTTGAGATTGAACTCAATCAGCCGCCGCAAACCACTGATAATATAGAAGATAAAGACGACACCCACCAGAAGTTCACCGATATCACTCATCTGGCTCTCTCCGCGAAGCGCATAAAAAAGTAGAAATGAGGGCATTACCACAAAAGAGAGAAAATCAGCAAAACTGTCCAGTTGCACTCCGAACTCAGTCGAAAGATGGTACCTTCTGGCGACTTTACCATCTGCAATATCCAGAGCACCTGCGATCCAGGCCAGTATAATCGCAGTCAAAAAGTCACCCTTGACAATAAAATAAATAGCGATCACACCTGCCGCTATATTGCCGAACGAAATAAGATTGGCAGCATTGAAGCGATTCTCTTTATCAAATAGTCCCATAGATTCTCCACTTAAATTGATATATTTTACCGTTTTTTACTATCAATCTTCTTTATAACTTCTGATTGGATACCAGTATTGTGCTATGATTGCATCTATGAATAGAAGTATCAGACAATTTGCCATCATCGGGCCGACAGCGTCAGGCAAAAGTAATCTTGCCATCAAGATAGCGAAAAAGATCAATGCGCACATCCTCTCCCTTGACTCTCTTTCGCTCTACAAGGAGATCGATATCGTCTCTGCCAAACCAACCCTCTCAGAACGTGATGGTATCATCCACTATGGCATTGATCAGCTGCGTCCCGATGAACCATTTAATGTCACTATTTTTGAAAAACTCTACCGAAAGGCTTATCTACAGGCAGCAGAAGAGGGAAAAAACCTGATCATTGTAGGTGGAACAAGTTTTTATCTCAAGGTATTAATCGATGGCATCTCATCACTGCCGGCATTGAATGAAAGCACTATGCAAAAGGTAAAAAAATCAATGGCTGACAGAGATGCAGCTTATCAGATGTTGTATGAACTCGATCCGCCTTACATGCAATCCATCGCACCTAATGACAGCTACCGGGTAGAGAAGGCGCTGGAGATCTACTATGCCAGCGGAGAGCTGCCTTCTCACTATTTCAGAGACAATCCTCCTTTACCGGCCATCAGTGAACATATTCCTCTTTACCATATCCTGACAGAGAGGGCACCACTTCGCAGTCGTATCGCAGAACGAACCACACGCATGCTACAGAGTGGACTAATCGATGAAGTCGCCTATCTGGAACAAAAGTATACACGTAGTCCGAACTGTATGAAGGCCATCGGAATCAAAGAGACTCTAAATTATCTGGATGGGGTATATGACAAGCAGAAAATGGAAGAAAAAATAATCATCAATACGGCACGCCTCGCAAAACGACAAGTCACTTTTAACAAATCTCAGTTTGAAAGTCTCATATCATCCGATATTGAAAATTTGGAAAAAAGAATAATGGGAGATTTACAGAGGGAGCAGTAACGCCATGCCTGATCAGCATATGCGCACCTGGCCTCTGCAGCTTAGTATCCGCTGGCGCTTACCATATAAAAGATATAAGAGATAAGTGGCTGCATGAAAAAGACTGAACCGACAGTTGCTGCTACAGCAACACCCACGATTGTCATAAGCGGCTTTGTCATATTGTATGTCACAGTACCGTCATTCTCCTCTGGCGTCTTGAGGAACATGTAGACGATCAGCTTTAGATAGTAGTAGGCAGCAATGGCTGAATTCAAACCCATCACAATCGCCAGCCAAACATATCCGGCATCTATCGCAGCACTCATAATATAGATCTTGCCCCAGAAAACTGAAAATGGCGGAACACCTGCCAATGAAAGCATAAAGAGTGCCATGATGACAGCTGCCAAAGGCATGATCTTGACGAGTCCTGCAAATTTCTCATAAGGGTGGTCGTATCTTGCATTATGCATTCTATTCTTGTGCCGGCTTATCCAGAGCATGGTGAAGGCACCGAGATTGGTAAACATAAACAAAGCATAATAGAGGAATATACCCGTATTGCCCTTGGTTGTATCAAGCGCTATGGCTGCCATCACAAAACCAGCGTGAGATATGGAACTGTAAGCAAGCATTCTCTTGACATCTTCCTGCACCAGCGCCATCACATTTGCCAATGTCATCGTCAGCACTGACAAAACCAAAATAGCAATCCTGACCCATTCAATACCCAGATCAATGTACATTCCAAATAGACGCATCGCTACGACAAAAGCAGCGATCTTTGGCACGATAGACATATAGCCTGCCAATGGTGCACTCGCGCCCTCATAGACATCCGGTGTCCAAGTGTGGAAAGGAAAGAGAGAGAGCTTGAAGGCAAAGGCAGCCAGCAGCAGCACAGAGCCTCCAAGGATCGCTATCATGATGCCAGGCTCTGCGATACGAGCCTGAAGCACATCAGCTATTTGATAGAGCTCTACACTGCCTGTCAATGCATAAATGACTGCCGATCCCATCACGTAGAACCCTGCCGCCATTGCACCCATGGTAAAGTATTTTACCGCTGCCTCATAGGAGCTGTTTCTGTTGTGCAATGCAATCAAAGTATAGAGAGAAAGCGATGCCGTTTCGATCCCTACAAAGATCAAGATCAGGTTATCGCTTGCCACCATGAACTGAAAACCTGCAATCATAAAGAGAAAGAGTGCAAAAAATTCAGGATATGAATATTCGTGGAAACGCTTGGATGTCAAAGCCAGCGGCACAAAGAGCATCGACGCTACCAGTAGCATCAATTCGGATACGATAGCGATACCATCTATCAGCATGACATCAAAAAATCCACGTTCATTGACATTGAGTCCCAGTACTGAACCGATATCTACAAAGAGAATAAGGACCGTCAGCATGACATAGAGTGACTTATGCAGATCTTTGCTGATCAAATCAATAATCAGTATGATCAAGCCACCGGCTATAGCGATCAGCATTGGTGACAGGGTCACCAAATTCAGGGAAGCTAAACTTACACTTATTGGCTCCAACATTATCTTGCCTCCTTCAATGTATTGCTCACGATAATTCGCTCTTTGGCTTCAGGAGTCTGAGCCTTCTCTTCCATGAAGGTCAAAAGAGCCTTCACACTGTTGTCGATCGGAGCAAGTACCGGTTTAGGGTAAACACCGAGCCAGATAACGATCGCAACCAGCGGAACAAGCGAAATAAGCTCTTTACCATTAAGGTCAAAGAGTTTTTTGTTTGCCTCGTTGGTTACTGGTCCAAAGAAGCTCTTTTTGTATACTCTCAACATATAGATCGCACCGATAATAATCGATGTTCCTGCAAGGATCGTACCGATCACAGAGACCTTGTAGAATCCAAGTAAAACCAGGAACTCACCGACAAAACCTATCGTCAGAGGCAATCCGACTGCAGCCATCAGCATAATTCCAAAAATTACCGCATATTTAGGCATGACGGATGCCAATCCGCCAAACTCGCTCATCATCTTCGTATGGCGACGATCATAAATCACACCAACCAACATAAAGAGTGCCCCTGATACGATACCGTGCGAGAGCATCAGGAAGATAGAACCACTGATCCCCTCTGCATTCATCGCAAAAGTTCCAAGCACAATCACACCCATATGTGAAACGGATGAATAGGCAATAACCTGCTTCATATCCTCCTGTGCATAGGCGACCATCGCCGTATAAATAATCATAATGATAGATATGACTGCAATCGGCATAATCATCAGTACGGATGCATCAGGGAAGAGCGGTAATGAAAATCTAACAAATCCATAGGTACCCATCTTCAGCAGAACAGCCGCAAGAATCACTGAACCTATGGTAGGTGCTTGACCGTGTGCATACGGCAGCCATGTGTGGAACGGAAACATCGGAACCTTGATCGCAAAACCGATAAAAAATGCCAGAAAGAGCCAAACCTGAAAACTGACCGGAAGGACCAACGCATACCAATCTGTGATCGAGAAACTCCAGATACCTGAAATGC
>JANTGA010000044.1 GCA_024763175.1 Sulfurovum sp. | reverse complement strand
ATAGTTTTAGAGGAAAAAAGTTATTATTTGGAAGATGAAGTGGGGTTTTTAGGGGTGAGATTGGGTGAGTTTTTTCACAGTCTCAGAGCGTGGGAGCAAGGGAAAGCCGATAGTGGAGTTGCTATGTTTTACAATCCTCTCAATATAATGCCGCACAAATAATCTACTTCGTTATCTTCCAGGTAGAGGGTTTTTCCGCTCTCAAAGAAATAGTGTAATCTTTCTTTTTTGAGGGAAGCGCCCTGGATGCAGGAGGGGTGTGCCGGAATGAAGGCTTGCATCAGTGACAGCTCCCCGTCAATGGGTTGTTCGCAGATGTAACAGTTATCATCATCGTGCAGGCGACCTTCGTATTTCAAAAGTGCAATGTAGTTCTCGCATATGACACGCTTCGGATTTTGCCTTCCCCACTTTTTTGCCGCTCCCAATAGAAGCTCATAGTAGAAAGGATCGATCTCTTCGGTATCTCTGAGGTGGGGCTCGAAAAGTCTGATATAGTTGTGCCAGAGAAGCAGACGATTGTTGTCGTAGAGCCACTCAAAGCCGAGATGACTGAGATTTCTGAGTCTTGGCATATAGCTGCTTTGCTCTCCTTCTACCTCAAAGTCAATCAAGTGCCCAAACTGTAAAATAGAGTGCCTGGCACCAAAAAAACGGTAGTAGATACCAACATTTTCAGGAGAAAGGATCGTTACAATCATATCTTCATTTTTCGCTTTCCGAAGGGCGATAACAAAACCTTTCATCTATTATTAACTCACTTTTTAGTATAATCATTGTCATTATGTTAGCAGAAATTAGCCTAACAAAAAAAAACCAAAGGGTAGCTTATGAGAGATCTCTTTACCTCATTTAAAGATAACTGCGGATTTGGACTATTGGCATCAATAGACAATGTTCCGTCACACAAAAACCTGGAAGATGCGATCACTTCACTTTCCCGAATGATGCATAGAGGGGCAATTGCGGCAGATGGCAAAACAGGAGACGGAAGCGGGCTATTGCTCTCAATTCCCAGGAAGTTCTTCAGGCATGCAGCCAAAAAGGAGGGAATCGTCCTTCCGGATATGTTTGCGGTTGCGATGGTATTCAATCAAAACAGTGATGATTTTGAGGTGATCAGGGAGGTCTGCGAAACGAATGACCTTAGAGTTTTTTATACCAGAGAAGTGCCGATCAATACAGAGGCGTTGGGTGCACAGGCACTTGAGTCGCTGCCTTCGATCACGCAATTTTTTGTCATGCCTAATTCCCTGATGGGCACCAGACGCTTTGATGCTCTGGTTTATCTTTCGCGCAAAGAGATCGAGCATAGACTTCAGGAGGACGAATCATTCTATATCGCTTCCTTTTCGACCTCTGTTGTCTCCTATAAGGGACTCGTCATGCCGACGCATATCAAAGCATTCTATAAGGATCTGGCGAATGAGAGATTCGAAATCTCTTTTTGTCTCTTTCATCAGAGATTTTCTACCAATACACTTCCGCAGTGGAAGTTGGCGCAGCCATTTAGAATGATCGCGCATAATGGCGAGATCAACTCTGTCACAGCCAACCGATTCAATGTTGCTGCCAAGCTCAATGACGTCAAGAGTGAAATCTTTTCAAATGAGGAGATGCAGCGGTTGGTCCCGATCATTCAGGAAGGTATGAGCGATTCTGCCAGTCTGGATAACTTTTTTGAATTTTTGCGTATCAATGGTATGGACTTTTTCAAAGCGGTACGATCGATACTTCCTGCACCGTGGCAGAATGCACCCCACATGGATGCAAAGCTGAGAGCCTTTTATGAATATATCAGTACCTGCTTTGAGCCTTGGGATGGTCCGGCAGCTGTCAGTATGACAGATGGCAGATATATCGGTTGTGTACTGGATAGAAACGGCCTGCGACCTTCAAAATATATCATCACAACGGATAATCGACTCCTCATCTCATCGGAGTACGGTGTTCTGCAGACCCCTGAAGAGGAGATCGTGGAGAGGGGGAGACTTCAGTCGGGGGAAATGATGGGCATCGACCTCAAGTATGGTACAGTACTGAAGAGTCATGATATTGATGACTATCTCAAAAACAGAGAGCCCTACAGTAAGTGGATGAATGAAAACATGATCTACCTCCAGGAGCATATGCGCGATCCGTTCTCGACGATCAATATGCCGGACAAAGAGACGATGTATGCAAAGCAGCGTTTTTTCAATATCACGCTGGAAGTAGGAGAGCAGGTGCTCGATCCCATCATCAAAGAGGGGAAAGAAGCGACAGCATCGATGGGAGATGATACGCCTCTGGCAGCTTTCTCTCAGAAGCAGAGGAATTTTTCTGACTTTTTCAAGCAAAAATTTGCCCAGGTTACCAATCCTCCGATCGACCCAATTCGTGAAAAAGTAGTTATGAGTCTCAATACCGGATTTGGAGAGATACAAAATATTCTGACAGATGATGCCGAACATGCCAAGCGGCTGAAGACAGTTTCTCCTATTCTCTCTTTTGAAAAAGTAACAATACTGCAAGAGTTTGGTAACGAAAAAGATCCCAAGTATGACAAAAGCTACAAAGCCAACTGCTATACGACAACGTTCAACTATGATCTTCAGGCAAGCTTGAACAAGCTGGTCGACCAGATATTGGCAGATGTTAAAAATGATGGTATCCGAACGATATTCCTGGATGACAGGGCCCTTGATGCGGAGAAGATGGTGATGCCGATGCTGATGGTGATCGGCCGTCTCAATCAGGTACTGATGGAGAATAAAGTACGGCATCTGGTCAGTATCGTAGCGCTGACGGGAGAAGTTTACGATTCTCATATGGCTGCTTGTATGATCGCCTTTGGTGTGGCAGCGATCTATCCCTATATGCTCTACCAGACAGTCGCGATGATAGAGATGCGCAGAGATCCGGATGTGGATTTGGCGCCTACCCTCAAAAAAGTACGCAAAGCGATCAATGCCGGCCTGCTGAAGACCATGTCAAAGATGGGTATCTCGACAATATCCAGCTATCGTAACTCAAAACTCTTTGATATTATCGGCTTGGATGATACGATCATCTCTGAATGTTTTTCCGGTACCCATGCGATGCTCAAAGGACTTGGCTATGCTGATATTGAAGATCGTCTTCGAAAGGCACACGACGACGCCTATGGCAAAGAGACAAGCAACAGAGTCTTTCCACTCAATATCGGCGGCTTTTATAAGTATCTGGATGGAGGGGAGTATCACGACTTTTCTCCCAAGACTGTCCACGCTATCCATAAGCTCTCCCTCAGTGGCAAAAAAGAGGATTATGAGCAGTTCAAAAAGAACCTCAACGGGCGAGACAAAAAATTCATTCGTGACTTCTTTCTCCTCAAAAGCGATAAAGAGGCGATCGATGTCAGTGAAGTCGAACCGCTCTCTGAAATCTTCAAACGTTTTTCAACGGCTGCGATGAGTCTGGGGTCGATCTCTCCTGAAGCGCACGAGTGTCTGGCTGAAGCGATGAATACCATCGGAGGCAAGAGTAACTCCGGAGAGGGAGGAGAAGATGCAGCACGTTTTGATACACTGAAAAACTCCAAGATCAAGCAGGTCGCTTCAGGTCGCTTCGGTGTGACACCTGCCTATCTGAGATCAGCAGTAGAGCTTCAGATCAAAGTCGCTCAGGGGGCAAAGCCCGGAGAAGGCGGTCAGCTTCCGGGACAGAAGGTGAGTCCGCTGATCGCCAGGCTCAGACATACAATGCCGGGCATCACGTTGATCTCTCCGCCGCCTCATCATGATATCTATTCGATCGAAGATCTGGCACAGTTGATCTTTGACCTGAAGCAAGTGAACCCTGAAGCGAGAATTGCTGTGAAGCTTGTCTCGACAGCGGGTGTCGGTACGATTGCGGCGGGTGTGGCAAAAGCCTATGCCGACAAGATCATCATCTCCGGAGCCGATGGCGGTACCGGAGCTGCGCCGATCGGTTCGATCAAGTTTACCGGTAACCCCTGGGAGCTTGGCCTGATCGAGGCACACAATGCCCTCAAAGCAAACAATCTCCGCGGTCAGGTCGAGCTGGAAACAGATGGTGGCTTAAAAACAGGACTTGACGTCGTCAAGGCAGCAATATTTGGTGCTGAGAGCTATGCTTTTGGTACCGGAGCTCTGACAGTGTTAGGGTGCAAGATACTCCGTATCTGTCATATGAACCGCTGTTCCGTCGGTATTGCAACACAGGAAGAGAAACTTAGAGAGTATTATGAGGGATCAGTGGAGCGCGTGATCAACTACTTTACGCTGCTCGGAGAGGATGTCAGAGAGATTCTGGCTTCGCTGGGATACCGTTCACTTGAAGAGATCATTGGAAAAAATGAGCTTCTCGAAGTTTTGGATGATGACTTCAGCAAGAAATTCTCCTTTGATCAGCTACTCTATAAACTGGACGGTCCCAATACGCGCCAGGTACCGTTTAATGAGCCATATGACACAAATGAGTACGAAAAAGAGATACTCCACGAACTGATGCCGGCGATCAGAAATCCCAACGATACGATCATCCTGGAAAAAGAGATTTCAAACCTCAACCGAAGTTTCGGAACACGCATCTCGGGAGAAATCGCCAAATATTATGGAGACAAGGGGCTGCCTGAAGGTACGATCGATATCCACTTGAAAGGAACTACGGGGCAATCCCTGGGGGCTTTCCTGATCGGCGGTGTGACACTGCGTGTCAATGGAGCAGGCAATGACTATATCGGCAAAGGAATGCACGGTGGGCGTATCGTCATCACTGCGGACAAAAACGGCCCGGGCTTTTCACTCGGCGGAAACACTTGTCTCTATGGTGCGACAGGCGGAAAACTCTATGTCAATGGCCAGGTAGGAGAGCGTTTCGGTGTGCGTAACTCGGGTGCGATTGCAGTCGTAGAGGGTACGGGAGATCATCCTTGCGAATATATGACGGGCGGTGTGATTGTGATCCTCGGAAAAACCGGTGTCAACTTTGGTGCTGGTATGACCGGTGGTGCAGCGTTCGTCTATGATACAGAGCATCAGTTGGTAGAAGATATCAATCAGGAGCTGGTAGAAGCGCGAAGAATCGATACGGAAGATACTGATATCGAACGTTATTATCTGAAGAAACTGCTCAAAGATTATTTATATGAGACCAAAAGCAAGCAAGCCAGAAAAATTGTTGAAAACTTTAGAGTAGAGATAAGGAATTTCTGGATGGTACGGCCAAAAGATATGAAAGGGCCTTTAAAGATAGAGGAGGGAGAATAGAATGCTTGGATTTTTTGATCTAGAGAGAATTGACGCCAAAAAACGAGATGTAGTAGAGAGAACCAAAGATTTTGATGAAATTTACGAACTCTTCAGTGCTAAAAAAGCGCAAAAACAGTCTGACAGATGTATCCAGTGCGGTGACCCCTATTGTCACAATGGCTGCCCTCTTCATAACTTTATCCCTCAGTGGCTACGACAGACTGCCGGAAAAGATTTTGAGTTTGCTTTTGCGCTCTCCAATGAATCTTCACCCTTTCCCGAAGTGATGGGGCGAATCTGTCCGCACGACAAACTATGTGAAGGTGCCTGCACACTCAATGACGGACATGGTGCTATCACAATCGGTTCAATAGAGACCTATATCAGTGAAGAGGGATTCAGGAGAGGATTGAAGCCGGCTTATTCCAAAGAGAAAACAGGGAAACAAGTAGCGATTATCGGTGCAGGTCCTGCCGGACTTTCGGCAGCTACATTCCTTCTCAGGGAGGGGATCGATGTGGAACTCTTTGACAAACAGGCGCGCCCCGGCGGATTGCTTACGTATGGAATTCCCGGATTCAAGCTGGATAAGCATATCGTAGAGCGAAGGGTAAAACTGCTCGAAGAGGAGGGGGCAATTTTTCATCAAAATACGGAGGTGGGAAAAGATATTGCCTTCGATGAACTGAGCGAGCGTTTTGATGCCGTCTTTATCGGGGTGGGTGCCACAAAAAGCAGACGGCCAGGCTTGGATGGAGACGATGCACCCAATGCTTATCTTGCGATAGATTTTCTGACGACGATTCAGAAAAAACTTTTTGATGAGCCGGTAGAGCTGGATATTGACGTCAAGGAGAAGCGCGTCGTAGTTATCGGAGGGGGTGACACGGCTATGGATTGTGTACGTACTTCTTTGCGAGAAGAGGCAAAAAACGTCACTTGCCTCTATCGTCGCGATGCGCAAAATATGCCTGGAAGCCGAAAAGAGTATATCAATGCCAAGGAGGAGGGCGCACTTTTTGAGTTTCATGCTTCTCCCAGGGGATTGGTCAGAAACGACGAGGGCCTTGTTGTCGGCATCGAAATGGTCAAAACAAGACTTGGAGAGGCAGATGCCAGCGGTCGTCAGCGGGTAGAGGAGATTGCCGGCAGTGAGTATATTGTCAGTGCCGATGTTGTGATCTTTGCCCTTGGGTTTGATACGGTAGCATATCCTTTCCTTGCCTCAAACGGCATAGAGACAGACAGGAGAGGCGGTATCGTAGTGGATGAAAACTATGAAACCGCCTCAGCCGGAATCTATGCCGGAGGCGACTGTCATAGCGGTGCAGACCTGGTAGTGACAGCTGTTCGGGATGGAAGAGAAGCAGCAAAAGCGATCACTAAAAAATTACTGGTATAAAATGAGCAATCGCTTTCTTGCTGCTGTCATACAAGCCAACGAAGAGATAGCCAGGAAGCTTGAAACCGGCTACGATAAGAGTCACTTCGAGAAGAGCAGTGTCGGGGCGGGAGGCGATATCAGTTCCGGTTTGGATCTGATGGCTGAAGCTCTCTTTGTCAAGCATCTGGGAAAATTCGGGACAATAGAATCAGAAGAGTCAGGAACGATCGGAGAAGGTTGTGCAGCGATCATCATCGATCCTATTGATGGCAGCTCCAATGCCCTCTCTCTCTTTCCCTACTTTGGGACATCCGTTGCGAGGGTTGATTCGGATGGCATGATTGATTTGGCAGTGGTTTGCAATCTTGCGACACATGATATCTTTGTCAAAGAGGCAGGAAAACAGGCTCTGCAAGGGAAGCTTTTTGAGGCAGATTATCATCCGGTCAGGAGCGCTCCCCGGGCAGAGATCGGTTTGTTTGAGAAAGCGTATGTCCATCCCGAAATCGTTTCCCAACTCCATCGCGAAGGATTGAAGTTTCGGGCACCCGGTGCTGTGGCACTCTCCCTGGCTTATGCCGGGACAGTCAATTTTCTTCTCTATGTCGGTCCCTATCGAATCTATGATTTTGCAGCGGGGCTGGCACTTTGTGAAGGGCTTGAGGTGATTGTTGAAGAGGATTATGTTATAGTATCAAAAAATAAAGAGATTGCAGATAAACTTGAATCACTTGTCAGAGTCTCTCTGGCTTCGATTGATAGAGAATAAAAAGAGAAGGAAAATTGATGAATTTTGGTAATCTATTTGGGAGCATGAAAAAACAATCTACAGTCGAGGATGCTCCCAGTCACTGGATCAAGTGTCCAAAATGTCAAGCTTTGATGTACTACAAAGAGGTTGAAGCCAAGTGTAACGTCTGCCCAAAATGTAACCACCACTTTCGAATCAATGCGGATAAGCGTATCGCAGTTCTGGCAGATGAGGGGAGTTTTGTAGAGCATGATACATCACTCGCTCCGGTCGATCCATTGAAATTTGTAGATAAGAAGAGCTATAAAAAACGTGTCGAAGAGAGCAAAAGCAAAACAGGGAGAACTTCTTCTGTGGTCAGCGGAAGCTGTACGATACTGGGCCAGCCTGCCGAATTGGTCGTTTTTGATTTCTCCTTTATGGGGGGGAGTCTCGGCTCAGTGGAGGGGGAGAAGATCGTCCGTGCTGTCGATCGTGCGATCGAAAAGGGATGCGGTGTGATCATCGTTTCCGCCAGTGGCGGGGCAAGGATGCAGGAGAGTACCTATGCGTTGCTTCAGATGAGCAAGACTTCTGCCGCACTCAACCGTTTGCAGCAGAAGCATTTGCCTTTTATTTCGATCCTGACCGATCCTACGATGGGCGGTGTCAGTGCCTCTTTTGCAATGCTGGGTGATATCATTATCGCGGAGCCTGACGCACTGATCGGATTTGCCGGCCAGCGTGTGATCAAGCAGACTGTCGGTGTGGATCTCCCGAAAGGTTTCCAGAGGGCAGAATTCCTCCTTGAACATGGTTTGATTGATATGATCGTGGATCGTTCTGATATGCAGCAAACGGTCGGGGATCTGATGAAATTTTTCCTCAAAACAGACTAAATGATCTATGCACTTGTAGATCAGGAAACACTCCAGAAAAAAGGTGTTTCATTGCAAGATCTTCTTTCATCGATTCGCTCACTCCCTATTCCGATCCTCCAATACAGAAACAAAAACGGTTCCCTTTCAGAACAAAAAGAAGCATTGATACAGATACGAAACCATTATGACGGCAAAGTGATTATCAATGACAAGATAGAACTTATCGATCTGGCGGACGGGCTTCATCTGGGGCAGGAGGATATACGATGCTACAGTGACGATAAGGTCAAAGCAATCGCAATCATCCGTGAAAGGATCAGAAGAAAAACAGTGGGACTCTCTACGCATAATGCTGCTGAAATCGTAGAGGCCAACAGGCTTGATGTGGACTATATCGGACTGGGAGCCTATCGTCCAACCGGTACGAAACGTGATGCAAAGGTGATGGGTACTTCTCTGCTGGAAATTGCCAAACTCTCCAAACATCCCGTAGCGATCATCGGTGGTGTGCTCCTGGAGGATACATTTGAGCCTCCTATCCAGTACAAAGTGATAGGTAGCGGCCTTTATAATGCGATAGTTCATTGATAGGAAAAATCACACGTTTGTTTAATGAAAAGAAAAGGAAAAATTTTGCTCACTAAAAAGATAGAAACCAAAGCCGGCTTTGTGGCTGTCGTGGGGCGGCCCAACGCAGGAAAAAGTACACTTCTCAACCACTTGGTGGGCGAGAAGTTGGCGATGGTTTCAAAAAAAGCACAGGCAACGAGAAAACGGATGAATATCATCGTGATGCACAAGCATGCGCAGATCATCTTTATAGATACGCCGGGTATTCACAAAAAAGAGCGCCTTCTCAATCAGTTCATGCTTGATGAGGCACTCAAAGCGATGGGAGACAGTGACCTGATCCTCTTTTTGGCTCCGGCCAGTGATAAACTGACAGAGTATGAGAAGTTTCTGGCGCTGCCTCAGTCAAAAAATCTCAAACATATTATCGTGCTGACAAAGATTGACCATATCAAACAGAGTGATCTGCTGAAAAAATTGGGAGCGTATCAAAAATATCAGGAGCATTTTGAAGCGATCATCCCTTTTTCGGTCAACAAAGGAGTAGGCAAAGAGCCGCTTCTTGATGAAATAGCCAAATATCTTCCCGCCTCACCATTCCTCTATGATACAGAGATACTCACAACAGATAATATCCGCGACATTTACAAAGAGTTGATTCGGGAGGCGATCTTTGAAAATCTCAGTGATGAGATCCCTTATGAGAGCGATGTAACGATCGAAAAAATCGAAGAGAGCGAAAAGATGGACAAGATCTATGCAACAATTGTAGTGGAAAAAGAGACACAAAAAGGGATCATCGTAGGCAACAGGGGTGAAACGATCAAACGCGTAGGAAAGAGTGCCAGAAAGCAGATAGAGTTTTTCAGCGGCAAAAAAATATATCTCAACTTGTTTGTCGCAGTCAAAAAAGGTTGGAGCAAAAATAGGGAATTATTGGAAGAATTTGGCTATATTATATAAAAAATCAATTAATTTCGATGAAAACAACGCTATTGTAGGAATATTTTAATATTATAAGATATATAATTGACCAGGAAAGGAGAGCGAGCGAGTCATGGAAGTGCATAATTCAAAAATCAAAAGTATTGTTACCGTTAATGCTTATGAGAAAAAGTATTATGCTTTAAAAGGTAAAAAACTCAGTTCTCTGAAAAATTTGGAATACAATAGCGCCAACCTGGTCGCATCCTATATCAATCATAGAGATTTGATCTCCACCACTATCGAGTTGAGCCGCAGTATATTGGATGAAGATATTCAAGACATTATTGAGATCAAAGCCTATGAAGAGTTTGGCCTTGATCAAGCGAGTGAATATGTCGTAAGATATAACGAAAAAGAGATCAAGGGTGATGTCAAAATTTTCGATATATTTGTCGCGAAGAGAGATGTGCTGGAAAAGAGCTTCGGATCAACTATCAGTGAAACCAAATATATTGATCTTCTTGTTCCCTCCCCCTTGCTCTACCAATCACTTTACAACAAAGAGATACTCTCCAGAGACGGTATTCACTGTTTTATCTACTTTACCAAACATGATACATTCGTCACATTTTATAGAAATAGCAAATACCTTTATGCCAAATCAATTCCCTACTCTCTGGAGGAGATTTATGATAAGTATTGTGAGTTAGTGGAAGAGAGAGTCAACGAAGAGGACTTTTTCAAGATACTTGAAACAGAAGGGTTGAAATCAATTCATACTGACTATCAAGAAAATTTTATGAAACTTTTTGGTGATATCTTTATCTCCGTCAACGATATCATTATTTATGCAAAGAGGGCTTTTGACCTTTCCGCGATCGATCAAATCTTTATCGGTAGTTCAAGCGGCCCTATTATCGGTCTCGATGAGTATAGTGAGAACTATCTTGGTTTGAAATCTCTGGAGTTGAACTTTGATTACGGCCTGGAGCTAAATGAGTGGTATACAGATCAGTTGCAGTGCATGCTTGCCATTGCTTCTGCGGAGTATTTGGAAAATACCGAAGAGTTTATCAACCTGACTATCTTTCAGCGTCCGCCACCCTTTCATAAGCGAACCAGCGGTCAATTTATCATCTCAGCTTTCCTGGCGATTATGGTGGGTATATCCTATCCCTCCTATTACCTGATCAGGTCCTATATTAATGGCGCAAAGAATCTGGTGCTGACAGAGAATGAAAAAAAACTGCGCGCACAGAGTGATAAATATAAAGCGATACTGGGCAAGAAGAAAAAAGAGATCAAAAAACTGGATGAAAAAATTGCAAGCACATCGAAAATCTTCCACTCCAAAGAGAAAACACTCATGGCGATCTATGATAAAAAGGTCCACTATGATCTGAGATCAGAAATGCTTTATCGTTTTGCCAATGATATCAACCATTTTGGTGTAAATATCGATGCCTTGTCGAGTGATGGTAACAGCTTTACCTTTTCTCTTTTGGGTAAGGATGAAAAAGAGATCACCAAGCTGATCAAATATATCTCTACACTACATTTCGACAAAATCAAATCGATCAATATTGAAAAGATCTCAAGAGAGCCAGAGAATGAATACTATACCGGTATTTTGAAAGTGGTGTTACAATGAAAATCTTGATCAATGAGCTGGAGCGGCTGGATAAATATTTTTCGACCAAAAAAGAGAGTGAAAAGTGGATGATGATCCTGGCAATTGCCGGGATCATCGCCTATGTAGGGTATACGGTTCTTTTGCCCTATGCTCAAGACCTCTATCAGAGCAGTGAGTCGAAAAAAAATCGTTTGACAAAAGCCATAGCGGAAGAAAATGCTTATCTCAACTCTATTACGATTGGCGGCGATAGAGATTTTTATGTCAAGCAATATGATAATGATATCAAAAATAAAAAAAATCAAGTCATATCTTTGAATAAAAGGATCGACTATATCAATACCAGTCTGGATCAACTTTCGGATATGCTGTTCAATAAAAAAAGCTGGGCAAATTTTTTGAATTCTATTACCGAAAATGCCAAATTGAGCAACATAGAATTGAAATATATCAAAAATAAATATGTTGACAACAAAGGAAGTTTCGGGCATGTACTTGAAGTAGAAATAGGGAGTTCTGGCAATTTCAAAAATATCGTCAGTTTTTTGAACAGACTGGAGCAAAACACTTTGGTAACCGATATTTACAGCAGTGCCTTTCGAGGAAACAATGATGCTGTTAATGCCGATATTAATATATCTGTCTGGGGGATTAATCACTAATGAAAAGAGTTTTAACGGGTATTGGGCTCGCAGCAGTCTTTCTCTTCGCTGATGCTGCAAAGCATGATATCAGCAGAATGGTTGTCGAGATAAAGAGTCCGCGTAAAGGCATAGCTTCTGATAAGTTGTCTTCTGTGCCTGATCCCTTTATCACAGTAACAGAAGAGGTGAATACTACAACAGCTCCTGCGCCTATAAAAAAGAAAAAAGATATAAGACTGGGCGGTATTATCAACAAGAAGGCTTATATCAATGACACCTGGCATAGCGAGGGGGATAGAGTATCGGGCTACACGCTGGAGTATGTGGGGACGAAGGGTATTGTTTTGGTAGATGGGGAACAGATAAGGCGCATTTTTTTACAGAAGAAAAAAGAGCTTTTAATTTTGACCGAGAAAGGAATGTGATGGGAAGCAAAAAAATATGGATGAAACGTGTGGCAATAGTGTTGATGACTCTATTTTTACCTCTTGTGGCAAACGCCGGGAGTTGTTCTTCGAAACTCTTTACGGTGACGATTGACAACAAGCTCACGATAGGCGATGTCATTGAAAATCTTGCAGATACCTGTAATATGACGGTGATTGTCAATGATGAGTGGGCAAAAAAGAAACTCGATCAGAAACTCTATTTTGTGAAATTGAAAAATGCAACACTGAGCAATTTTCTCAACACAGTACTCAGAGACAATGATCTGCATTATAGCTTAAAGGGAAACAAGCTTTTGATCTCCTATCTGACGACACGTACTTTCCGAGTACACTATATAGCAGGAAACAGAGTAGGAAAAAGCAGATCCAATGTCATCATTTCGGATTCGAGTAACTCTGCAAATATGAGTGGCAGCAATGCCGGCGGCAGTGGCAGCAGCGGGACCGAAACGGGTATCTCGATAGAAAATACAGATGAATTTGTCTTTTGGAAAACCATCGAAAATGAAGTACAGAGGATACTGATGGGTGCTTCAGACGGAGGGATACACTACACACGTGCCGGTGATGCCTGGATCGGCCCTGATGGTAAAAAGTGGGAATACAATCCACTGGCACCGATCGTCAATTCCGGAGCCGGATTGATCACGGTGACCGGCACAGACAAACAGCTTGATCGGGTCGCACGCTATATCAATACATTCAAGAAACAGATGAAGGCACAGGTCCTGATCGATGTCAGGATCCTGACAGTGACATTTGACGACAGTACAACGACAGGGGTCGATTGGTCGCAGCTCTATGGACTTCAAAATGTAACGATCAATTCCCTGGCAATGGGACAGAAAAATATTGCATCGTATACAGTTGAAAATCCAGGAGGGATTACCGGCAGTACAGAGTTTTCGCCCAATACGAAACCTACAAGTGCGGGATTGATTGATATCAGAGGTTCCGTGGAGGTCTCTGATGTCGTCAAGTTCCTCGCAACACAGGGTGAAGTGAGATCTATCTCCAGTCCCAGGGTCATGACATTGAACAACCAGCCCGCCATGATCAGTGTCGGCAAGGAGCTTTACTACAAGATCAAATCAAGTACCACAATCGGCGGCAATGGTGGATTGGGAACCAGTGCAACGGAGGGGGAGTATGTCAACTCTGTTTTCGCCGGTGTGCTTTTGGATATCACACCCGAGATCGATAATCACGGCTTGATCACACTCAAGATCAACCCCTCTATTACGGACACACTTGATCCGGTATCACAGCAGGCAGGAGCACGGGATATCCCGCCTGATATGATCAAGAGACAGATGGCTTCCGTCATCAAAGTCAAAGACGGCCATCATGCAATCCTGGGGGGATTGATTACGAGTCAAACCGGTACGAAGGTTAACAAAGTGCCGCTTTTGGGTGATTTGCCACTTTTTGAATATGCCTTCAAACACGAGGAGAAGATTGACAAGGTGGTTGAGCTGGTCTTGATCGTCACGCCACACATTGTCAATAATGCCAAAGATGTATCATTGAGAGATTTGGGATACAAAAGAGTCAATGGAAAGTAGATACAACGCTGCAAAAAATGTATTTATCGACTCTATCGATGTCGATGACTACATCGAGTTGGATACGTCACAGCATGCGTATGACCAACTCTTGTACAGTATGGAAAAACCATTGAAAATGATATTGGTTTTTGGCCGTCCCGGAACAGGTAAAAGCATACTTCTCAACCATCTCTATCAAAATCTGAAATACCAACGAGACATCCACTATTTCGAGACACCGGCCACAAGTGAGAAAGAGTTTTTTCAAAAACTTTTTAAAATCATCACCAATAAAGAGCTTCCGCATCATACACGCGTGAATTTTTCAAGATTGGTTGATTATTGCAAAACCTTGCGAGGGAAAAGAGATATTATCATACTGCTTGATGAAGCACAGATGTATTCCGGGGAGATGATGGAGCGCATCCGACTGCTTTCTGATACCCGTGCTCTCAAGTTTGTGGTATCCCTGCACAAAACAGACAATGAAGAGCTGATCGCAAAAGAGCATTTTCAGTCTCGTATCTGGGAAGTCGTAGAGCTCAAAAATGCAAACCTTCCCGATACACAAAGCTATATCCACAAAAAACTTCTCAAAAAAAATTTATTTGAGATGGC
>JANTGA010000043.1 GCA_024763175.1 Sulfurovum sp. | reverse complement strand
ATGGGAAAAGATCTTGTCAAGGAGAGCTATCCGTACAACCTGGGGTTTATCGGCGGATTTGGCAACAGAAGCGGAAACCTGACCCTGGCCAATGCTGATCTGCTTCTGGTGCTGGGCTCCAGGCTGGATGGCCGGCAAATCGGCAACCCCAAAACATTTGCCAGAGAGGCCAAAATCATCCAGATCGATATCGATCCGCACGAACTGGGCACCAAGGTCGAAACCGATCTTCTGATCCAATCCGATATCAAACGTGCCCTCAAAGCCCTGAATAGACAAACACTCCACTGCGCGATAGAACCCTGGCACAAGCATGTGGCAGCCTACAGGGAAAAGTTCTCTTCTGTCCACAGTATCGACCGCAAAAAGATCATCCCCAACACCATCATCGCCCAGATTTCCCGACACTTGAAAGAGACTGATATCGTCTGTGTTGACGTTGGCCAACATCAAATGTGGACGGCACAGTCACTCGATCTCCGTGGAGATCAAAGGGTTCTCTTTTCTGGCGGTATGGGAGCGATGGGTTTTGCACTGCCAGCCGCTATCGGTGCTACCCTTGGCACGGGCAAGCGATCGATTGTTATCGTCGGAGATGGTGGATTTCAGATGAATATCCAAGAGCTCGAAGTCATCAAAAGGAGAAATCTCCCCATCAAAATTTTCATCTTCAACAATGCAAATCTGGGGATGGTAAGACTCCAACAGGAGCAATACAATGATCAAAATTATGTCGGAACAGAGAAGGACTATAGCGCCCCAGACTTCAAAGCAATCGGGACTGCCTATGGTATCAAAAGCTATGAAGCTTCCGGGGATCAGGAGATCAGCGACATTATCGCATCAAGTTTGGCAAATGACGAGAGTGAACTGATCGACATCAAACTGACAGAAGCCAAAAACAGACTCGAACCACGCGTCACTATCGATCGGCCGATGGAGGATATGTATCCTTTTGTCGATCGGGAGATACTGAACGATCTGATGATTGTCAAGCCCATTGT
Source organism: Sulfurovum sp. (assembly GCA_024763175.1). GTDB lineage: Bacteria > Campylobacterota > Campylobacteria > Campylobacterales > Sulfurovaceae > SZUA-451. The sequence continues at coordinate 13,822 of JANTGA010000043.1, read as the reverse complement.
CGAGTAGCCTGCTCAGCGTTTGAAGATCCGTTTTATAACCTTCAGAAAGAAGAGTGCATTGATTTTGACCTCCCGCTTTCCCAGCCAGAGAGTCAAGATCTGCTTTTGGATGTATGGGTTTGCATAGAGTCGCATCATCAGGGCGATCATCAAGTCATTTTTCAAGAAATAATTCTGCAGCCTGAGCAAGGTTGAAAACTTTTTGAGATAGGCTTGGTTCCATCTCCTTTCGTATGCTTCGGGCGCTTTTCCCTCCGCCAGCACCTCTGCAAGTATCCTCGCGGAACCCATCGCATAATAGATCCCCTCATAGGTAAAAGGCAATACTTGCGAAGCGCTGTCTCCGACAAAGAAAACACGGTCTTTGTAGAATAGAGTGCGATGAAAAGAGGGGATCCTGTAGCCCAGTACTCTGATCTCCTCCGCGATACCGAGATGCTTGACGAGGCACTCCATCTCCGCCCTGCCCTCCCCGGCAAGCGTACCGATATTCGCGCCGCCACTATGCGGAAAAGCCCATGCATAGCGCCTACCCGCGATAGCACGGCCAAAGTGAAATTCGCAGTCATCATAGGATACGGAGCTGATATCTGCATAATGAGTCAAATGGCTGGAGACCCGGTCACCATTGATGATTTTACGGATTTTGGAGTTGACGCCATCAGCTGCGACAAGATAGTTTGACTTGATCCGGTAGTGCTTTGCATCTTCTCTGATCGTAGAGATGACATGATCTCCGGACTGCTCCACATTCACCAGGGTCGCCTCCCGAAGAGTGGCACCCTCCTCTTCGGCTCCGGCACGTAGAGCAGCATCAAATTCAAGCCGATCGACGATAGCGATAGGCGTATCGGCGATATCAACTTCGATCCTTTTTGATCGATGTACCAGTGCGATAGAGGTCACCATCTTTTTGATCAGGGATCGATCGATATCAAATGTCTCAAATGCATCGAGGCGGATCCCCCCGCCACAAGGCTTTTTAAATCCAAAACTCCGCTGGATCAGCATCGCGTCGATATCTGATCGGGCCAAATACCTGGCCACCGTCGCGCCGGCAGGACCACCCCCCACCACAAGAATATCTGTCTCGATCACGCTAGCTCCTCTTTTTTTACTCTAACATATAGATCTGCTCAATTAGCTTTTGGATCGCTATTTCTCCGCTTGCTTTTTTGATGTGTCACCTATGGCCATATCAGGACCCCAAGTAGAGAACGATTGCCTTACCATTCGTAAAATAGTTCTCATAAAGGATATCTTTGCCGATTATCGCTTTTGCGGCCTGTATGGTTTTTTTCTTCTTCACTTGTTTGGTGCCCTCCAGAGACACTACTGCAAGATCACGCGCCTGATCGATATCTTCTGTAAACTTCGGGATGCTTTGCCATCGGTAGTGATCAACCGCCACAACCATTGCGACAAAAACAGCGGAGTGACTGTCAAGTTCGGCCTCTGTTTTCCAGATTTTTATCCAATAGTACTGCTGCCCTGCCCTCTTGGCCAGAGTAAGGTCAACTTTTCGATAGCGCCAGAAGAGCGGAAGTGACTTAATCAGAGTCTCTGAAGGGATTCTCCAGCCGGCTTGTTGGAAATTATTTTTGATTGCTTCCAGAGAATCACTGACGAGTATGAGATTGATCGGCCAGGTATCCATTCCAAGGAGGCTCTGTGTAAAATGTGATTCAGGCGTTCGGAAAAGTGCTTCAGGCTTGTCAAGTAAATGTATTTCAGTTTGTGCCGGAGGCTTTCTGCTGTAGTGAAAAAGATTTCCAAAGACCCCAAAAAAGAGAATGAAAGATAAAGCGGTAGCAATCGAATACGCCTTTGCCAAATGTAAAGGTGCCAATGATCCTCTCTTTCTGCTCTCCAGCCATAAGGTAAAAGCGATGGCGACAATCAGCCACAAAGTCCCGACCAAAAACCCTGTATAGACATCACTGAGATAGTGCTCTGCCAGATAGATCCTGCTCAGACCGATGAGCAGGATCAGTATGGTCGCAGCAAAAAAGATATTAAGCTTGGTTTTGAGATTTTTGGAAAAATGCATCAGCAGATAAGCGACAAAACCATACAGTGCCACTGCGATCGTCGCATGGCCACTGGGAAAAGAGTAGGTATGCTCCACATAAATCGCGACATCCGGCCTGGGACGGTGAAAAGCGAGCTTGCCAAGCCCCATAAAGACTGTCGCACCGCCAACAGAGAGTATCAGAGAGAGGATATAGCGGCTTTTGGCATAAAGCCAAAGTACCAGAGCAGTCGCTAGCAAAAATACGCCTGCTACTTCCGTTTTGCCCAGCAGTGTAACCCATGTAAAAAAATCCGTCAATGCCGGCGTGCGCAAAGGCGGGGTAAGGTTGGCAATGATATGATCCACTGCTACGATAGGGGCTCTGTTGATGAAATCCTCCACGGCACCGCCAAAAAGGGCCAAGACATAGAGAAACACAAGTGACAAGAGTGTGAGAGGCAAGCCATAAAAATGGCTACTGTCGATTCTCTGTTTGAGAAAAGTGACGATTTTTGGATACTTTTTGAGCCATGCTTTGACATCTGAATTGTTTTTGACAGAGTTGCCGATAGAACACAATAGTGCCCAGGCAGGTTTTGCATTGTGCTGGATGAAGCGCTTCAACAGATAGAGAATGAGAAAAAAGAGGATGAGCGACACGATGACAAATCCAGTACGCGTCAGCCAAATCTGTGCGAGAGAGAGGGATGAGGAGAAGAGATAACCGATACCGATGAATTCTATGCTCCAGCCAAGTGCACCGAAAAATTCCCAAAATAAAAATCTCCTATATCTCAGACCAAAACTACCGGCGACAAAAGCGATCGCCTCTTTGATCCCCGGAAGAAAACGGCCCAGAAAAATCGAAATCCCACCATGTCTACGAAAGAACAGATGGGTTTTCCCCAATAGTTCAGTCGGTAGATGAAACCATGGTTTGGCCAGCAAGGCATCTCCATAGCGCCGCCCCAGGAAATAGTTGAACTGATCCCCGCCAAAGGCACCGGCAAACGCAAAAAGCCAGATAGAAGCCAGACTCACGATCCCCTGTCCCGCAAAGATCCCCAAAATCAACAGAATGGTAGAGCCCGGAAGGAAATAACCCACACCTATGAGTGTCTCCAAAAAAGCGGCCAAAAAAGCGATCAGACCGGCATAGCCACTATAGTCGGAGAGGAGAGGAGAGAGTGTATTCTGGATTTCATTTAGCACTGGATGGTTCCTTTTTGATTTACTTTTTATTTTACAATTTTATGATGAAATAAAAATGAAAAATTTATCCCCTGGAATAATAAAAGGGAAAGATTGAATAGAAATTTTCTGCATCTATTATTTTCATTTTTGTTTCATTGGTGATTTATATAATTTTCTCATCGATTGGGATATTTGATCGATAGATTCAGCATATAAGGATTTTGGATGGATTTCAAAAAAAATAGAAACTTGATTAATGATGCAATTAATTCAGGTTGTCAAACAGTGGCAGAACTTGCACTTTATTTAAGATTGAGAAAGTTCATCAATTTATGTTGAAGTCACTATTATTAATCCTCTTTCTTTCAGTACTGGGCGCAACTACCAGTTATAGCAATACGGTGGCACATACCCAATCCACAAAAACAGAAAGTGGGACTTTATGGAACATAAGAACATCGCAAGCACCAATAGATATGAATGGATACAAAAAGCTCTTTGTGGATTATATGGATGATAGTATTGAGCGCAGCAATCTCTCGAAAATTCTGGAGAAGAAAAAGATAAAACTAAAAACAATTGAAAATGAAATAAACAATACTAAGAACGGTACAGCAAGCGTTTCAGCACTACAGAATCAATTTGATATCCTCGAGACAGAAAAAAAGCAAATCAAAAAAAGAATTGATACCGTTGCCTATCAAATAAAAAAGTCTTCTTTTGTCTTAACCTATGCTGCTATGATGATACAATTTGACAAAAAATCTTCGCAAAAAGTATTAAAATCTTTATTGGAAAAAGCTGCTTCGATTCGTAAAGATATCAATCAACTAAAAGTCGATCACCGAGGAAAGAAGCTTGCAGAAGAACAAAATAGTTCTACCCCTACCACCTCAAAAATGATTGAGTACCGGAATCAATTGAATCAAACCATAAAAAGCATTGTGTCAAATCAGTTTATGCTTTTTGCAGAAGCTCTACAGTTCAAAGAAGATAGTGTTTTTCACTATGAAGAGGAGATAGAAAATCAAATCAGTTCGATGCAATATGCGTCAGTACTTGATCCTTCGGTCATGTCACTGCTTAAACAAATGGAAAAAGAGTATTTTGGAAATATCGCTACGGTCGAAGGGTCAGTTTACCAGGAATTCAAAAATATCCTATTGGTATCTTGGAATTATGTCAACAAGGCACTGTTTTCCATCAACGGCAAGCCTATCAGTCTGTTGAAGCTGAGTATAGTTGTCCTTATTTTCTTTATTGCGTTTATATTGGGAGGAGCCTATAAAGTCAAAATGCATAAAATGACTATCAATCGAAAGTCATTGACTTCCTCTCGACGCACTATTTTGGCAAATATCGGTTACTATACTATTATCCTTACCGCTTTTATGATCTCCCTCAATATACTGGGAGTCAATCTCTCTTCTATTGCACTTCTTGCCAGTGCACTCTCTGTAGGTATAGGCTTTGGTTTACAAAATATTGTTGCCAATTTTATCTCGGGGCTTATTTTGATGTTTGAGCGCAGCATCAAAGTCGGTGACTATGTGCAGCTTGATGATTCCCTACAGGGGCATATTGTGGATATGCGAATGCGCACGACTACCATCAATACAAATAAAAATATCGATGTGATCATCCCCAATCAAAATTTCACACAAAACCAAGTGGTGAACTGGACGATGAATGATGATGTACGAAGATTTGATATCCCATTCAGTGTTAAATACGGTACCGGGGCGGAAGAGGTCATGAAGCTGGTAGAAGAAGCTGTCAAGGAGAGTGAATATGACGACATATATAGTACACCCCAACGCCACACTCGTGTAGTAATGACTGCTATGGCAGATAGTGGTGTAAATTTTGAACTCTTTGTCTGGATCAAAGGCAAAGAGATGCTGTATCCTAAAAGAACTGTTTCCAGGTTTTTGATACTGATCTACAACAAATTGAACGAAAACAACATCGAAATACCTTATCCGCAGCAGGACCTTCATATTCGAAGTATCGATGATACGATAAAGATTCCTTTCAGTACTCAAAAATTATAATCATCTGTCGAATGAATTTTTCATTTTCAATTCATTTTTGTTTCATTTTGTACCCATATCATGCTCTCATCAATCAAAAGATTGACACATTACAATAAAGGAAGTAAACAATGAGAAAAATGAATCTTTCATTGGTAACAATTTTGGCCATGAGTACATTTGCCGCTGCAGGCGGAGACATCACTCCTGTGGAGCCGGTAGTAGTGCAGCCTGAAGCAGTAGAGCAAATGATACCAGCTGCTAACAATGGTTTTTATATTGGTGGCGCGTATGGCTACGAAACGCTAAAAATTGATGGAGTACCAAATGGAAACAGCCTTGTAAACGCTAACTTTGGCTCCATTATGCTCGACACCGGTTATAAGTTCAATCCCTATGTAGCAGTTGAAGGTAGATATTGGTTTGGTATTAGTTCAAGCAATACGCTTGCCTGGAGAAATGATATCAATTCGGATATTACCGTAGATTCCTGGGGGCTTTTTGTCAAGCCGATGTATCCGGTATCGGATGTATTTGATGTATATGCACTGCTTGGCTATGGTTCTGCTGATGCAACGTATAAACTTCCGAAAAGCGCAGGTACCATTACTTCCAAAAGTGTTACCGGTTTTTCCTGGGGTCTGGGTGCAGAGTATTCGTTCACGGATGATTGGGCTGTATTTGTTGACTACACATCCGTGCTCAACAAAGAGCCAGCGGTCCTCGATACTATTAAGAGCGAAAATACATTGTCAGGAGTCAATGTCGGTGTAAATTACAAGTTTTAACCTCTTGCCTGCTAAGCCATGAAGGCTTAGCAGGATACTCTTTTTTTGTCTTTATGAAAATAGCTGATCCATCTTTGCTTCATCCCGATAGACTGTATCATATTCATCGAAGCATTTTTCATAAGCTTGCAGGTGTGTTTCAAAACTGAAAATCCCTGCCATTAAAATGTCAGAACCTTATCACTCTCTATCACCCAATCAGCCAATATCTGCATCGTTGACGAGACACTCTCGTCAAAATAGGGTTCGTTTTTGAACAAGCCACAACGGGCATTGCAGGTACCGCATACTTGAAGGTTTATCCCGTTTGCGTACATTTTTTTAAGCATTTCTACCAGATCAAAATCATATCCCTCCGGCTTCTTTGTCTTATCCCTGGCAAGATCAACAGAATCATTCATTAAAAAGATATTGACCTCTTCTCCGCTTTTGTGAAGCGTTTTTGCCAAACGCAGTGCATTCCATGCTACATCAGAACCATCATAGGGCTGACGGTTGAGTATCATTGTTGTCATTTTGTCCGCCTGTTATTCTTTCTCTAGTTTTGTAACACCTAAACCTGTATCTATCGGATATCCTGCTTTAGCCCAGCCCTTGAGTCCGCCTTGGAGATTGACGGCATTTTTGTATCCCAGTTTCCTGAGAGTTTGAGCAGCTAGAGCACCGCGACTGCCGCCACGACAGTAGGTGACGATCACCGCATCTTTATTTTTGATCTTATTGAGAACTTTAAACTCCAGGTTTCCACGAGTAATAGCAAAATAGTCATCCGCATAGATCTGACCTTCGGCTCTCTGTTCTGCTTCACGCACATCTAAAACAATGACAGGTTCCTCTTTATCCAGCATTGTTTTGAGTTTTTTGGCTGGGATTTCACCAGATTCTTTTTTTGCCTGTGTGATCAACTTATCTGTAGCCGGGTGTCCCGCAAAAAGTGGCATCATACCAAATGCTGTAAGTAGTGAGAGTGTGATTAGTTTCTTCATATTTTTCCTTTGAAATATTAAATTTTTTTAGCATACAGGAATGTATGCATAGCCTTCATTTTGTTTTTCTATCAGTCCCATAGTTGAACTTGGAACAAGTTTTACAAATGGATAGATATCCTTTTCTGTCAATTTTGCTTTTCTCATATTTGCTTCACACATAAGAAATTCAACACCATAGGTATCTTTGGCAGAGGCAATACGCTTTTTCAAGTCATTATTTGCTTTAACCAATGCCGCTTGATCTTTATAGGGTGATTGGGCAAGATCTTTTACAAAAAACTTGTATGCATCTCCATGGATAACCACGACGGCACTAAACTCCTGTATTTTGCCTTGATAATAAGCTGTGTATCTGGCAACACCACTTAAAATTCTTTGCTCAAATGTTTTCATATCTCCTGTAGTAAGATCAAAAACAACTTTTCTTGTTATCTCTTCATCATCCTCTGAAACAGATTCACTCTTTTGTACATCAGGCTGTGCAGCTACGACAGGCACCATACCTAATGCAATCAAAAAAATGAGACTTTTAAACTTCTTCATTCCTATCCTTCTATTTTAATTAACTATTTAGGCAGTTATGCAAGTAATTTACGTATGGTATAATACTTTTACTTAAACTACAAGGATTCAAATGCTGGATATGCACCAAAAGATAAAGATCTTTAAAGCACTGGGGAATGAAACAAGATTTTTAATTTTTAAAAATATTTTTACCGGAGGGTACACTTGTTCCATCGAGAAGAAAGATCCTAAAGTCAAAGTAAGCCCACATGCGACGTGCGTCAGTACAATCGCTGAGCATTTTGATTTCTCCTTGCCTACTATTTCTAAGCATTTAAAAGAATTAAGAGAAGCCAATATCGTTACAATGAAAAAAAAAGGCAACAAAATTTACATAGAACCGAACATAGAGACAATTCGGGAGCTGGGAGGGTGCTTCACCACTTTGGTCAATAACTTTGAGGAGAACCGTGAATTGTTTTTTGGTGAAGTTGTTATGAATTAATATTTAGCTTTAGCGATTATTACAGCCGAAAAGATGATAAAATATCTTCTACGGTACTGGTTTCGGCGGCAGTCAGTTTGGTGAGCATGCCCCTATCGGTCAGGATTCTGTCTACATTGATCATTTTGATGGCATTGCACAAATGGATACTCTTGAATATTTGAAAAACTTAAAGGACTAAAGGAACATAAAGAGCACTATTTTATGCACATCCAATTTTTACACCAAAAAAGGCATAATAGTAATAATATTTCAGTGGAGAGGATAACACCTAATGAGTAACTATAAACCACCCTATACCATCACCTCTACTATACTTGCACAGGTCAGTGAAATATCAGAGCTTATTTCAGATATCAAACATATTGAAGCAAAACAAATTACCCCTAAACTTCGTAAGAAAAACCTTGTCCGTTCTATTACCGGATCTTTACAGATTGAAGGGAACAGCTTTAGTGAAGAAAAGGTGACTGCTGTACTCGACGGCAAAAGAGTTCTTGGAACACTGAAGGAGGTGGAAGAGGTGAAAGGTGCCATCAAGGCTTATGAGAGTCTGGAAAATTATGATTATACCAAATTATCTGACCTACTTCAGTCGCATAAACTAATGATGGACACGCTATTGAACAATGCAGGAAATTTTCGTTCCGGCAATGTAGGTGTGTATGGGAAAGACGGTGTAAGTCATGTAGCTCCACCACCCTATAGAGTGGCTGAACTGATGGGAGAGCTGTTTGACTGGTTAGCCGCAACCAACGAACATCCTCTTGTTGTAAGTTCTGTCTTTCATTACGAATTTGAATTTATCCACCCATTTAGTGACGGCAATGGTCGTATTGGTAGGTTGTGGCAAAGTGTCATACTCATCGCATACAAGGATCTCTTCTCTTATATCCCAATAGAGAGTATTGTCAAAGAAAATCAGCAAGAGTATTATGCTGCACTTGAAGCAGCAGGAAGTTCCGGAGAGAGTACACCGTTTGTAGAGTTTATGCTTGGAAGTATTCTGCAGTCACTCAAACAGTTTATAAAACAAAATGCTGAAAGTAACCAAAAAAGTAGCCTAAAAAGTGACCAAAAGATATTAACTCAAATGAAGAAAAATTCAAAGATTACTATTAGAGAGATCTGCGACTCTACGGGATTAAGTGAGTCTGGTGTCAAGAAGATCATTAAGAAGCTGAAAGATGAGGGAACGCTTGTGCGTGTGGGTGCGTTAAAAGGCGGACATTGGGAGGTATCATAAACATATGATTATTCAAACCACAAAAAACTACAAACCTTTTTCAAAACCAATGGTATCCCTCTTCCTGAATTTGCCGAACCATTTGTTTGTTGGCATGGCAATCTCATAACCATTAAGCGGCGTAAAGCGTTATTGCTCACTCACACTATGAGCAGATATTCTATTTTCATCTATGGAGTCACACAGAAAGAACTTCCTGATCTTCCACTTGGAACCTTTTTTTTCTTTTTTTATGTCCGATTTACCCTACTGTCAGCTTTTTTATAAACATCTATCTCTTCCCTACTGCTACAATATAAATCATAACCTTGTCTTCAATTGTTTCATAAACTATTCTGTGTTTCTTACTGTTGAAATATACTTTTTTTAATCCTGTTAATTTAAGATTATTCTTATTTCCTAATTTTATTCCAATTTCTGGTACATTTAAAACCTGTTTTAATTTTTTTGTAAATAAAATTTGAATTGAATTATTTAACTTTTTTAATTCTTCTTTAGCTTCTGGATGAAATTCAAAGTTATACATTAGTCATCCAAAGATAAATTTAATTCTTTTAAAACTTCATTTCCATCAAGATAATCTTTTTTTGGTGTTTCTAGTCTTTTTTCAATAGTTTTTAAAATTTCAATATCTTCTTTTTCATCAAGTAGATTTATTAAACTTTCATAAATTGCTGTTGGTATCATGACAGCTTCAATTTTATTATTTTTTAAAATTGCTAATTTTTCAACCATACCATTTGAAACATGTGAAAGATAATGACCAAATTGTTTTGATATATCTGTCGATGATACTAGTTCATTTTGTGAATATACTACCATTTTATAATCCTTTATTATTATCATTGTAATTATACGGATAATTATAATAGTTTTAAATTTAGTTTTTGATTAAATTACCTAGACATAACGGTCGATTTCACCGACAGGTTTACCTGTTCGGTGCTAGGTTTTGTTAACTATTCTATTTTAGTGATTGTGATGTTGAGATTGGCAGCGGTAATGAAATCCCATTGTGGTTGTTTTGGTTTTTAGATTGGTGGGTTGGGTTGTCATTGTCACCTGGAACCTTTTACAAGGAGCTTGTGCAGGGATTTTATACAATCCAAGCTCACTGGTTCCCGCGATCTTCGTGGGTAACCCATCTTTCGCCTTAAGACCGCACAATAGGGCTTTAGGTAAAAAGAAATCATATAAGCCTGGAATAATCAAGTATGTACCCCAGGAGTACTTCCTCTCTTCGGTTAGGGCGTATTCCAACGAAAACCGTGGAAATGAGAGTAGAAATATTAGACTTTCGTATGAGTTGCCATGTGCAACATGGGAAGCAGTAAAAGTAACAGTTTAAGTAAGTACTTTGCATATCAAACCCGACTGAGGGGTGAGGTCAAAGCTTTATAGGTCATATGATTTGTTATCTCAGAATGTCTCCCCTAAATAAAGATAAAATCTGTATTGATCTTTGTTACTGAAGCCATATGCCAGATAAAATGGCCCCAAGAAGGTATCTGCAGCGATAAAGGCACTTCCGGAATAAAGAAGATTATCTGCTTTTAGAGTCTCTTCATCGTTGTCCCATACTCTCCCGGATTCAAGTGAAAATCCGGCATATAAAGAAGTATCAAAATTACCAAAAAATCCACTCTTTTTCAGTTGATATACCCAACTCTTTGGATTTTGTCCGCTTCAAGTGCACCCGGCCATGTTGGCATTTTTTTAACACACCATCCAATCTTAACAACCTTACTTCCCTCAGGCATTACCTTCACATGATGCGTAAGAGCGTTATATGCAACTGGGTTTGCTAAGATGTATCGTATCTCATTTTTATCAGTTCTAAAGTGAGTGGCAATTATTTTATAATTTTGATACCCCTCTATCTCTTTAAATGCCAATTGATTTTTTGGCATTTTTAAATCTGGCACTTCAGAGTTGTTTGTTAAATAAACATCAGATTGTGCAAAAAGAGATGAAACTAAAACTGTTGAGAGTAGAACTTTTGTTACTGTTTTCATAAAATATATCCTTCTATTTTTAAGCTAATCGTATTATAAAAACAAATTGTGGAGATTATCTAAAGATTGCATTGAATCTCACACTAAACTGTATGAGATTTCTTTTTTGCAAACTTTTTATACTATCAGTTTGATTGTTTCCGGGTTTGGCATTGTAATATTTTTGGGAATGCTTTTCTTGTAAACAGATCAGTACAAAATCATTTACTTTGCAGCAACTCCTCGTGCTTAACCATCACCAGTTCCAGCTTCTGTAGTTGGATATAACTTCTTTCTACCTCTCATTCTTCAGTGTATTCCATCAAATAAGTTGTCAGCTACCACAGAAGATCCGACCAGCAGACCTGAAACTATAGCAGATATAAGAATTTTTTTTATCTGTATCCTTTGTTTGATTTGGTTTTATACTAAACAACATTAATATGAAATAAAAATGAAAGCATTTTTCAAACCCTTTCAAATCGTTTTAGCCAATAAAAAAACAGCGGTATTACAAACAGATTCACCACTATAGCGAAAAAAAGTCCGCCCATGATGGCGATCGCCATATCCTGAATGATCTGTGTACCGCTTCCTATCGCCAATGCGACGGGCAGCAGGGCGAAGGCATTGGAAAACATCGTCATCAGTACCGGGCGAATCCTTACGGCGATGGCATCGACTATCCGCTTTTTCTCATCGGTATCTCCGGCTATGTTCATGTGGTAAAAGTCATAGATGAGGACATTGTTGTTGATGACAATACTGAGCACGATGAGCATACCCATAAAGGCAGTGATGTCCAGAGGTTTTCCGGTGAGCTTCAGTGCGAGAAAAACACCCGTCAATGTTACCAAAAGTGCGATAAGTATAGAAAAGGAGGTGCGAAGTGAGCTGAAGTTCAAAAGCAGTCCGGTAAAAATGATAATAATCGCAAATAAAATCACATAGCCCATCTCTTTGAATGATTGCTGCTGCTCTTTGTAAAAACCGCTGATATCGGTGGTAATATTACTCGGCAGCTTGGCAGAGGCAAGGGTTTCTTTGATGTGGCCAACTACGGCTGACATATTATTGCCCATAAATCGGATCCCCAGGATGCAAACAGGAGAGAGATTGTAGTGCGTGATCTCAGCTACTTTGTTTTTGTAAGCGATCGTGGCAACATAACTCAAGGGTATATTTTTGCCCAGTTTGGGTGAAAAAATAAGCAACTCTTTTTGCAGATAGGCGATAGGATCCACCCTTGGACGGCTCATAAGCACGCGAATATTGATAAGCTTCTCTCCCTGTGCCACAGAAGCTACCACACTGCCATAGTACATCGTCCTGATCTGAGTCGCGAGTGTCTGCTCATCGACACCATAGCGTGCATAGGCATTATCTTTGAGTCGTACATTGATCGCAGGCGAAGCATAGGATGTGAGGACATTGACCTCTTCGATATCTTTTATGGGTTTGAGCTTCTCTTTGAGGCGATAGCCCTGCTGTATCAGCTCATCCGGATTGGGACCAAACAGATGCACGGATATCGGTGCATCGGCTCCCATGATGTCTCCAAGCCTGTCTTCCAGGACTTGTGAAAGTCCCAGTTCTTCCAGGTTGGGTACGGCTGACTCTATCTCATGACGTAATTTCTCGATCACCTCAAAAGAGCTTCTGCTTCGTTTCTTTTTAAGAGTAACTAAAAAATCCCCCTGATTGGGCTGTGTGGAGACTTGCCCCAGAGAGGTACCGATACGCAGTGTCCAGCCTTTGACTTCAGGCGTGTTGTCGAGTATCTTGCCGACGGTCATAAACTCATCTCTGCTCTGTCCCAGTGAGGTGCCCGGCGGCAGTACCATATCTACAACGACATTTCCTTCATCCCATTTGGGCAGAAAAGTAGAAGGAATGGTTTTGTAAAGCACAAAACTCAAAGCAAAGGCGGAGAGCAGGATAGGCACAGATATCCAGGCATGGTTCATCATCTTTATCAAAAAGTTCTTATATTGTCCTACCACGGGCTCCATAAAATCTTTTTTTGTTTTCGGCTCATTAGGAAGTGCGACGAAAGCGATGATAGGTGTCAGAAAAATGGCAATCACCTGAGAAATCACATAAGTAATCACCAGTACAAAAGCCAACTGCTTAAAAAAGAGTCCTACCACACCGCTCACCAGCAGTAGAGGTACAAATATCAATGTCGCTAGCAGTGTTGCCACTGCCATAATCGGTAAAATCTCTTTGGCGCCACGGATCACGGCTTCCTGTTTGGAAACCCCTTTTTTAAAGTGCCTCTCGATATTTTCGATCACGATGATCATCTGATCGATTAATCCGCCGAGTGCCGCGGCCATGCCTCCGAGTGAAAAGATATTGAAATCAATACCGCCAAGCTTCATTCCCACCATGGTGATCAAAAAAGTGATAGGGATGATGAAGAGCGAGACAAGGGAGAGCTTGACCTGCCTCAAAAAGAAAAAGACTACCAGAACAGCGATGATACCGCCAAGTATGATGGCATCCCTGACACTGTTGACCGCTTCTTTGATAAAGTCTGTGCCGTCATAGTA
>JANTGA010000042.1 GCA_024763175.1 Sulfurovum sp. | reverse complement strand
GCAGAGCGGGAGGAGCTGGAGAGGCTGAGGGAGGAGGAGAAGAGATATCGCGAACAGCGAGAGGCAGAGTCAGGGATCACCAGAGGACAAATACGCTCTCTGATCGATCGTTATATTGTCGTCGGAAACAACAGGGATATCGACGGCATGATCAATCTGTATGCCCAGCGGGTCGACTATTTTCGTGCAGGCAATGTTTCGAGGAGTTTTGTCTATAAAGACAAGCGCAACTACTATAAGCGCTGGCCAAGTCTGCATGTGGATTTGATCGGCATCGACAGTATCGACAATGTACCGGGACGTCGTGATGAAAAAATCGTGACATATCGTATCTATTTTGATGTCTATAACTATGCCAAACAAAAAGGCATCAAGGGTAGAGCGCGCAATACCGTGATCTTAAAAAAAGAGAATGGTGGATTGAAAATCATCTCTGATAAACAAAAAGTCCTGGAGAGGAGAAAATACCGATGATGAAAAATAGTATCCCCCGAAAGTTTATCCTTTCGCGATGGCTGTATATAGCGGTCATCCTGCCCTGTCTACTGCTTGCAGGCGATAAGCTGACTGTCGCGATCGATGTCGGCCATACCAAAGCACGCTTCGGGGCAGTCAGCTCGAGAGGTGTCACGGAATACGACTTTAACCATGCGATCGCCAGTGTGTTCCTCGAAAAGATAGCAAACACTAAAAATATCGATGCATTTATTGTCAATCCAAGTGGGGGAAAGATCACACTCAAAAGAAGAACAGAGATTGCTGCCCAAAAAAAAGCCGATCTTTTCATCTCTCTGCACCATGACTCTGTTCAGCAAAAGTATATCAGCTACTGGAAGTATCATCGAAAAAAGAACCACTATAGCGACAAGTTTTCCGGTTACTCGATCTTTGTCTCAAACAAAAACAAGCAGGCGTTGAAGAGTTATAGATTTGCCACGTTGCTGGGTGAGCAGCTCAAAAGTGCGGGATTTGTCCCTACACTCCACCATGCCGAAGAGATCAAAGGGGAAAACAGAAAACTTCTCGACAGTACAAACGGTATCTACGAGTTCAACGATCTCGTAGTGCTCAAGACAGCAGCGATGCCGGCTGTCTTGCTCGAATGCGGTGTCATCGTCAACAGAAAAGAGGAGCTGCTGCTTGGCAGCAGCGGCTTTAGAAAGGAGATGGCAGACGCCATACTCGGCGCTATCCTGGAGTATAGCACCCGGGCTACAGAGGAGAGCCGGCAGAGAGCCGGGGCCGATACGATATCCGGTCCGACCTCTCATGGAAGCACGAAAGAGACCAAAGAGAAGCAGGATAGCGCTTCCTCTTCCCCCAGCTCAATAAAGACCACCAAATGAAAACCACAAAAATCCTCCTCATCCTCCTCCTCTTCACACTCTTTGTCCAAGCCGCCGCCGACCGCTCCATCTATCGCAAAAAATATGGCAAAGAGAACAAAGTCGCTCTCGTCATCGGCAATGGTCATTACACCCATTTCAGTCCCCTCAAAAATACACTCAATGATGCAGAGGATATGCGAAAGATACTCAAATCCAAAGGCTTTGACGTGCTCTACCTGCCGGATGGAGATCTCAGAAGCATGGAGAGGATCGTCAGAGTGTTCTCTGGCAAACTCAAGCAGGGTGGTGTGGGGTTCTTCTACTATGCAGGACACGGTATAGAAGTCGATCACAAAAACTATCTCATCCCTGTAGGTTCGGAGATTCCCAAAAAAGACGAAGTGAAATATGAAGCATTGCCCGTAGATATGGTCATAGACAAAATGGAAAGCGCCAAAAATCGTCTCAATATCATCGTGCTGGATGCCTGCAGGAACGACCCCTTCAGCAGGGGCGGCGGTGGACTGGCTCAGATCAACAATGCCAAAGGGATGTATGTCGCTTTTGCCACCGCGCCGGGAGAAGTAGCCAGTGACGGAGGGGTCGGGAAGAATGGCCTCTTCACCAAGTATCTCGTCCGGTATATCGACCAACCCAACCTCACTTTGGACCAAATCTTCAACAAAACACGAATCTCGGTCTACGAGGAGAGCAGCGAGAAGCAGCTGCCGTGGACGAGCTCTTCGGTGATGGGGGAGTTTTATTTTCAGCCAGGGGGTTCGGCAGCAGCAAATATCTCCTCACGCAAGACCAATAATATAAAATTGATACATTTTTCTCACCCCAAAAAAGAGCCCAGGGGATTATATATCGCCCAAATAAAAGTAAATGATATTGAAAAAAGATATAGAATATATTGTCCTTCTGAGATGGTGAGAGACATTACAAATGATGATTGGGACAAGGCTAGAAAGGTATTGGACGAAGATAAAATAAAGTACTCTGGTTCCCCGACTATCAGGCAAATATTTGATAAAATTTGTCTACACTAATTGATTGGCGCTAAAAAACTCCAAAGGCAGATGGGTCGGACCTGTTATTGATTTGATATTTTTGGCCTCTCTTCTCTGTCTGCCCAAACTAAGATAATGCTATAATGCCATTCAAATCATCAGGAGTTACCAAATGAAAAGCACAAAAATCCTCCTCATCCTACTCCTCCTCACGCTCTTTGCCCAGGCAGGCAACGAACGCTCTATCTACCGCAAGGAGCACGGCAAAGAGAAAAAAGTGGCTCTGGTCATCGGCAACAAAAATTATACCCATTTCAACCGACTCAAAAACACACTCCACGATGCAGAGGATATGCGGGATATTCTCTCAGCAGAGGGCTTCGATGTGCTTTATCTGCCGGATGGTGACTTGAAGCAGATGGAAAAGATCGTCAGGAAGTTTTCGTACAAACTCAAGCAAGGCGGTGTGGGGTTCTTCTACTATTCGGGCCACGGATTGGAGGTAGATGGACAAAACTACCTCATCCCCGTCGATGCCGATATCCCCGAAGAGAATGAAGTCAAATACCAATCCCTCGCGATGAACATGGTCGTCGACAAGATGAGAGAGAGCCGCAACAGACTCAACATCATCGTACTGGATGCCTGCAGAAGCAATCCTTTCGGGCGGGATGGCGGCGGGGGACTCGCACAGATCAACCATGCCAAAGGGATGTATATCGCCTTTGCCACTGCGCCAAATGAAGTAGCCAGTGACGGAGTCAGCGGCAGAAACGGCCTCTTCACTCGCTATCTCATCACCAATATCAAGACCCCCAATCTCACACTCAACCAAGTCTTCAAAAGGACCAGGGCCTCAGTCTATTGGGAGAGTGGCGAGAAGCAGCTGCCGTGGACGAGCTCTTCGGTGATAGGGGATTTTTACTTTCGCCTGGAGCCTCTCTCCGGGTCCGATATGGCAGGCGCCTCTGACATACAGACACACACAGCCGACGTCGAAAAGAAGCGCAAAGGCATCACTCGCATAGATGGCAAAATGTGGCAAAATCCCCCTTCTCAAAAAAGGTTCACCTGGGATAAGGCGGTAGCCTACTGCGAAGAGCTCACGCTGGGCGGATATGACGACTGGAGGCTGCCGGACAGAGATGAGCTGAGGGGGCTGGGAAATAGGGAGCTGTATAGATACAAAAGCTATGATGGCTGGGAAAAATGGTTTGAGAGCCACAAAGGCGAGCGACTCAAAAACGCCAAAGGTGACTTTCACTTCATCCGCAGGGAGTTTTTGGAGGGGATGCCGACGCTCAGTTGGTTTTGGAGCTCCAGTATCTACAAGAATGATTCGTCCCGTACCTGGGGTGTCGGCTTCAGTTTCGGCGGTGACTATTGGTACAATAAGACGGATGAGAGTTGTGTCTTGTGTGTGAGAGGACAGTAATCTTGTCTCTTGAATATACTGTCATCCATTGCTCCCTCTTTTGCGGAGGAGGCAAGCGCTCCGAAGCCCCCGTCAGCGGTAGAGGGGCAGCATCTTGATT
Source organism: Sulfurovum sp. (assembly GCA_024763175.1). Taxonomy (GTDB): domain Bacteria; phylum Campylobacterota; class Campylobacteria; order Campylobacterales; family Sulfurovaceae; genus SZUA-451. Next base: position 11,699 of record JANTGA010000042.1, on the reverse strand, counting down.
CGGAACCGACCGTAATGCCCGGACCGAATATCGTCGAGGACGTGTATCAGTGCCGCATCGTCCGTCAGCGCGCTGAAAGAGCCCTTCTCCTTGGTCGCTGCTCCCAGGACGAGCCTCTGCTCGCTGACGACGATGAGCAGATAGTGCAAGCCCTCGGGGATCTCTGCTTTCACGCTCTTCTCTTCCAGGATGGCGATGGGCTTGCCCTTCTCGACATAGCTATCGGGTATCGACCTGGAGGGGAGAAGCAGTGAACGCTTGCCATCTGTCTCGATGAGGATAGCACTCACATAGCCGTCGAAATCCGCCTGCATATCCGTCACGGGGAAACTTCCTTTGGAGACGACATGGAGATCCTTGCTCTGTGCTTTGGTCGTGTTGGCATCGGCCGCCGGGTGCAGCGGCACGATCGCTATACGCGCAAAAGCACCGGAGATCAGGACAAAGACCAAACTGACGATAGCAGCCGACACACTTCTGATCATAGTACGCATCTAATTCCTCCCATGGACAGTAAAGACGGCTTTGCCGATCATCAGAGTATTTTTCTCCCTGATTCCCATCCCTCTCATCATATCTTTGGCGGCAGAACCATTGCGGGGCAGCACCCTGAAGATAGACTTGCCCCCCTGCTCATAGAGGCCCAGAGGCTCGGCCGAGAGGATGACATATCCGACAGTACGCCCGTATGGTTTCATCGCATTGAGATCAAACCTGTCGGTGACAGAGGAGGGGAAGACGACACGACCGCCGAACTTCCTCTCCTGTGGCTGAAATCGATTGGGGTAGAGGACGGTAATGTCATCATGGTCGATATAGAGAACCGTCAAATAGCCCTCATAGGAACCGGAGTCGAAGCGAAGCTCTATCTTGTCCCCGTCACTGTAACTCTCCCGGGCCTCTACCATCATAGATTTGGCTTCGCCGCTGCTCAGCATCTTGTCCAGGGTAGCCTCGATCCCTGTATCGTTTTGCTGCCTCTTATCATTGATCTCCATCGCGGTAAAAATATCCTGATCGAGCATATCCTTTTGGGCATGCATCTCGGGGTTGAAGAGTGGGCAGTAGCCTGAGGGGCAGTTGTGTGTCTGTCTCTCTATATCCCGGGTAGAAAAATCCAGCAGCTCCCGGAAGGTCACCCGGCCATCGTGGTTGCTGTCTGCCTTTTTTCTCTTGATCCCATCTATGAGGGAGAGTGTAAACATACTCCCTGAGGGGGTCGCCAGCGACTGCTGATCATCTTTGGCTGCGCCAAAGAAGAGTATGGACCGCTTGTCGGCCTCGCCGGGCTCCTTGACGTTTGATGCAGGGTTGACAGCCTTGCTGAGATAACCCAGGGATTTGGCAGCGACGGTCGCTCCGGCAGCTGATTTGAAGGCCGATCCACTGTGGCAGCTGTCGAAAAAGACGAACTTTTTGGCAGGGATCGCGACCAGCAGTCTAAACATTTCATCATCGACGAAGAGTCCTTTGATGTTCTCATCTCCGGCATAGTCATAGAGGACGATCGTTTCATCCCTCCCATCGTTCTCGTCACCATTGTTGTCGGGGATCTGGGCACCGTGGCCGGAGTAGTAGAGGAGAAAGATATCATCGCTCTGCATATTTTGATACTCTCTCAGCTTCTCTCTCAGCCTCTCCGTTGTGGCACTCTCATCGGCAAGCTTCTCGATCTCGAAGCCGTACCCTGTGAGCATGTTGCTCATATTGGCAGTATCTATCTCTATGCCGTGTTTCAACTCCCCCTGAAAATGCGACGGTACACTGACAATAAGTGCTTTTTTTGCCGCCCATCCAGCCGTGATACTCAGCAGCAAAATAAATGCCGCCCTCCATACAATCTTCATACTCTACTCTCCTTTGGACACTACGACTTTGGCGTGACGAGATTCACTCTTTCATATTATACGATGTCAAGATGCAAAATCCCCTAATATTGGTTTGATTTGGCAATAATATGCTAATATGGCAATATCAGTGCTGTATAGTTTAGATGCGGGAAGGAGCAGATAGATGAAAAGAGAGACAAATGCACGGAAAGCCGGCAAACTATTGTGGGGTCTATTTTTGGTGCAGGGTGTATCGATGGCTTGCACGCCTGCTCAGCAGAGTCGCGCCGCCCAGCTCTATCAGCAGGCATACACGACAGATATCTATGATCAACAGATAGGGCTTCTGGAGAGGTCACTGCAGAGCTGTTATTCGGCAGTTGTGGCAGCGGACAAGTATCTGCGGGAGGGTGATGACGCGTATGACAAGGGCAGCTATGAGAAGGCCGGGAGATCTTATAATCAAATCATGCAGGAAGTTGACAAAATAACAAACCCCGAGGATAAACAAAAGTATCGGCTGCTTTACTATGAGCGTATGGAGGAGGTTTACGAGAGCCTGGGGAAGAGTCATTTGGCCAGGACGATGGAAAAAAAGTATCTTATGGCAGCCGGAGAGAAGGGGAGCGCCTCCATCCACAAATCTTATGTCGCCTCCAAAGATATCTATCGACAGTTATCGCCCTCCGACGAGGAGAAAGATCGTGCCTTCAGAGGGATGGGTATCGTCGAAAAAAAGATCAATCTCTCTATCAATTTTGACTATGACAGCAGCCGCTTGAGTAGAAGCGGGACAAAGCAGGCCGAGGCACTGGGAGAGGCAAGCAGGAAAATCCTCCGTGAAAATCCTGACGGCAAGATAGAGATCACAGGCTATACGGATACCGACGGGTCCGCTGACTACAATCTAAATCTCTCTGAGAGAAGAGCTGAGACTATCAAGAGATTTCTATCAGAGAACTATGGCGTCAACGATTCGCAGCTCAACTACCGCGGTCGGGGCGAACAGAGCCCCACTTGCCTCGATGGCAACAAAGGCAGTGAGTCGGGCAGAGGAGAGCATCACTGTCAGGCAGGAGAAGACAAAGAAGCAAGCAGACGGGTAGAAGTGACATTCAGCCTATGAGCAGTACCCTATATAATCCGGGATAATAGTTGAAATCTGAGGAAAAAGTATGAAAAAAATCATGAACTGGTTTGGCGCAAGTATGATGGTGCTGTTGATGGCAGGATGCGATATCGCATCCGATATCGCAACAGTTTACAACCATGGCGGCATAAAGAGTGCGCCGGCAACACTGAGTTTGAACGTGGGAAATATAATCGAAAAAAATTCATTTTATAACTATTTCAAATATACAGCCAGAGAAGGCGAGAAGCTTGATCTGCATGCTGTTTTGGATTTTGCTATTACGGCTTCGAACAGGATGGAGTGCGAGCAGACTGGGGATACCTTCATTGTCGTTTATGATTCCGGTATGCATCAGCTGGACTGGATCAGGACCTGTAGTGCAAATCTAACGGTAGAGTTCCCGGCGGATGGCAGGTATATTATTCAGATCACTTATCCTGGCAATGAGGGCTATTTCGATGCTGACTCTACGATGCCGCAGGGGGCAACTACTTGATGGACGCTGACTCGGTATAGAGGTAGCGTTTTATTTTTTTGGTCGGTGTCTTGATGAAGGGTTCTCGTTGTTCGATGACTTTTCGGATACGTGAGAAGGCAGAGACTTTGGCATTGGTCTCTGATCGGACCTCCTCGAGCAAAAGATTGACCTTTTCGTGTATCTTGGTTTCTGATTTCCGGGTGTAGCCGAAGTGCTCGTCCAGCTTGTCGTAGTCGAGAAAGACCCGTGCCGTCAGCGTACCCTTGTCGTCGTAGACCAGAGAGTCCGAAACCAGCGGGTGCATATTGATCGTTGCTTCGATCTGTTCTGGATAGATATTTTCACCTGCCGGACCGACGATGATATTTTTGGCCCGCCCACTCATGAAGAAGTAGCCATCCTTGTCGAAATATCCAATATCCTCTGTGTTAAACCATCCCTCCTCGTCAAAAACTTCAGCCGTCTTCTCCGGGTTTTTGTAGTAACCCTTCATGATGTTGGGGCCGCGTGCCCAGAGGACACCATGGCCCTCTTCGTCTATGTCGCGCAGCATCAATTCGACACCGGGCACTGCCGGGCCGATCGCGCCGAGTTTTGTTTGGGATGGGTTTGTGCCTGCCAGGATGGGGGCAGTCTCTGTCAAGCCATATCCGATACAGTAAGGGAATCTGGCTTCATTAAGGAACCGTTCGACACTCGGAGAGATGCCGGCACCGCCTATGCCAAAGAAGCGGATCTTGCCGCCAAATGTTTCGATGAGCTTCTTGCCGGCGATCCTGTTGAGTCTTTTGCGCAGGAAGGGGATGGCATAGAGTGTCCTGATCAGGAAGTTTTTTTGAAAGCTTGGAAGGATTTTGTTTTTATAGATCTTCTCCATCACGAGAGGAACACTGAGCATAAAGTCCGGCCGGACCTGCGCCATCGCCTTGATCAGGACGGTTGGTGTCGGCGGCTTCTTGATATAGTGAATGGTTGCACCGTTGAGGATAGGGATCAGCATCCCTACCGTACACTCAAACGTATGCGCCAGAGGGAGGATGGAGAGGAAGCTGTCACCAGGGAAGATATCGACGATCTTTTGTGCTGCAGTGGCATCAAAGACGAGGTTTTTGTGTGTCAGCATGACACCTTTGGAGCTGCCTGTCGTGCCTGAAGTGTAGATGATCACAGCCAGATCATCTTCGTCGATCATAGGCTCTTTCTTTTCCGTGGGCTCTTTGCCCAGCTTGTCCATCGCTTTGCTGAGGCGCTCCCCGCTCTTTTTGAGGACTTTGTCGACAGCAGAAGGAGTGGAGAGCTTCTCAAGCACTTTGAGCGTGTCGATAATGACGAGGAGATTGAGGGCGGGGGGTTGTGTTTCATCCAGCATGGTTTCGAAGAGCTTCTGTGAAATAAACGCCGCTTTGCACTCTGCGTGAATAGCGATATGCAGTGCCTCAGAGCTGTGGAAGTCCGGTAGAATGGGTACTATGATGGCGCCCATCGTCGTCACTGCGAAGTAGACGGCACTCCAGTTGGGCATATTTTCGCTGAAGAGTGCTACTTTGTCACCCTGCCTGATCCCATAGTCCCGAAGAAGCCTCTGGATCATATTGACCTGATCGGCGAGCTGACGGTAGCTGACGGGGCTCTCTCCTGCGTATTGGACTGTAGGCAAGTCGCCATAGTGCGTCGTGCTGTAGTCAAAAAGTGCCTTGAGTGTCAATTGAGGCAGTGTGATAAAAGTTTTGCTCATAGAAATCTTCCATTTTGAGGTGATTTCTCTGTATTATACTTGATCTCGTTTGATTTTTCTTGAAAAAGGGTAATGTTGAAGGGCTTTGTCTCTATTGGGTGGTGACCCCACGGAGACTCGAACTCCGGTAACATGGATGAAAACCATGGATCCTAACCGCTAGACGATGGGGCCAACAATAAAAAATAGAGATACAAGCTATCAATGGTGACCCCACGGAGACTCGAACTCCGGTAACATGGATGAAAACCATGGATCCTAACCGCTAGACGATGGGGCCATTTGTAACTTGTGGACGGCATTATATAGGTTTACTGCTTAGATATATCTTAATTTTGTGTATAATGCTAAAAAAATTGAGGATAAACAGGATGCAAGTAAAATGGTTTGAAATCCTTAAGCGTGTGACACTCTTCTCGTCACTGCTTTTTTTGTCAGGCTGTGCGCAGAGAGAACTGCACGCAGAGAAGAGTGCAATGATCGTCTGGAAGTCACCTGCTTTTCGTTATGCGGATATGGGATTTGTTTCAGATAACGGCAGCAGGCTTCAGGTCGAGATCTATGGCTCGGGAACAGCATTGATGCGTCTGAAGGTAGACAAGGATTCGATCTGTATGAGTCGATTTAGCTGTATGACGAAAGAGCGCTTCAACAGGGAGCTGCTTTGCGCCTCTTATCCCGGTGATACACTGGAGAATATTTTTAGAGGCAAGCCGCTCTTTGGCGGCAAGTCTTTGCTCAAAAAGCGTAACGGCTTTACACAAACGATTCAAAAATCCCATACATATCATATTGTTTATACAGTTTCAACAAATCAAATCATTTTCCGTGATACAATCAACCAAATCGTTATCAAGGTAATCAAACAATGAAATATGTCGGAGCCCATGTCAGTGCCAGCGGAGGTGTCTATAATGCACCGCTCAATGCGATGAAGATAGGCGCAAAGGCTTTCGCGCTATTCACCAAAAATCAGCGTCAGTGGAAGGCGAAACCCCTGGATGAAAAGACGATCAGCCTTTTCAAGAAAAATCTTGAAGCATCCGGTATCCTGCCCAGGCATGTGCTGCCCCATGACAGCTATCTGATCAATCTGGGTCATCACGAAACAGAGAAGCTGGAGAAGTCACGTGCTGCTTTTATCGATGAGTTGGAACGCTGCGAGCAGCTGGGACTGGATAAACTCAACTTTCACCCGGGCTCCCATCTCGTCAAAATCCCCAAGAGGGATCCAAACTATGAGGAGAAGCTGGCAGAGGCTGAAAACCACTGCCTGGAAGTGATCGCCGACTCTATGAACCTGGCGATCGAAGCGACCAGGGGGTCCGATGTCAGGCTGGTGATCGAAAACACTGCCGGGCAGGGAAGCAATCTGGGTTACAAATTTGAACATTTGGCTTTCATCATCGAGAGGATCGAAGAGAAAAGCAGAGTAGGTGTCTGTCTGGATACGTGCCATACTTTTACCGGCGGATATGATCTTCGCACGAGGGAGGCGTACGACGAGACGATGGATGCGTTTGATTCGATCGTCGGGTTTGACTACCTGATGGGAATGCATCTCAACGACTCCAAGCCTCCGCTGGGTTCGCATGTGGATCGGCATCATTCGCTGGGCCAGGGAGAGATCGGCTGGGGTGCCTTCGAGTTCATCATGAACGATGCACGGATGGATGATATTCCGCTGATCCTGGAGACGATCGATGAGACGATTTGGGATGAGGAGATCAAGGCGCTTTATGCCTTGGTGAAAGAGTAAACAAAAACAAGGAGCAAGAGATGAAGAAGATGATTCGGGGAGCGGCACTCAGTGCAGCAGCATGCAGTATCGTGATGGCGGGAGGATACAAAATCCCGGAACAGTCTCTCAATTCGATGGGATTGGGTGCAGCGTATGTGGCACATACAGAGGGGGCGGACAGCAACTACTACAACCCTGCCAATATGAGTTTTATGGCAGATGAAAAGCACTATGTTGAAGGTGGCGTGACACTGGCAAGTCTTCCTGCGATCACCTACAGTTTGGGAGATCCCTACTCAGGCAAATCGGAATCCGAAAATATCCTGATACCTTATTTTCACTATGTTTCTGAGGCGTATGGTGATTTCCGATGGGGGGTGAGCCTGACGGCACCGGGAGGTTTGACGAAGCGATGGAACAGTCCGGCACAAAAAGCCTACGCCGAAGAGTTTACACTCAAAATCGTCGAGCTGAACCCTTCGCTCTCTTATCGCATCAATGATCAGCTGAGTATTGCAGGCGGCCTGCGCCTGATCTATAGCGAAGGTGTTGTCAAGAGCGACGGTGCGGGGATGAGCGCCATCATCGGCAACCCTCAAGCCAATGTGGCGCGTGATATGGAGGGAGATACGATCGAGTTCGGGTACAACCTGGCATTGACGTACAAGCCGACCAGTGATATCAATATGGCAGTCACTTACCGCTCCAATGTCGATCTGGACGAAGAGGGAACGGCGACACTTTCGGCAGGAGGCATGACACTCTATCACGGTGACGCCGATGTCTCCGTGCCGCTGCCCGCTGCCCTCAATATCGCAGTGAGTAAAACCTGGAACAATATGTTTACGCTGGAGCTGGGGTACGAGCGTACCTTCTGGTCAGAATACAAAACGCTGGACTTTGGATATGGCGGAGCCAACATCGGACCACTGACACCGATATTTGATACACCGATACCCAAAGAGTGGCAAGATACCAATACCTTCAGGATCGGTGCCACGATCGCAATGCAAAACGGCATCACGGCGATGATGGGTTTTGCACTGGATGAGACACCGGTGATCGACAAAACGATTGGATTTGAGCTTCCTGACAGTGATGCGAAGATCTTTTCGATGGGATTTCGCTATCAGCAGACCCAAAACCTCTCCTGGGGTTTGGCGTTTTTGTATGACGCCAAAGACCCCATCTCACTGGGCAAAGGGGTCGCAGACAATCCTGTGCTGGCCAATGGCGGAAGCTTTGGCGGCGGCGGTGCGTATCTGACCACTCTGGGTATCTCTTACGAGTATTAAGAAGATGGGCTATCGCTTCAACAATTTCTATGAACTGATCCTGACTCATGGGATCAAGCGGGGACGCAAAGTGGCTCTGTTTGTAGGGAAGGAAAAGATACGCTACCGGGATTTGCTCGAGCGCGTCGATCGTTTCGCCGGCTTCCTGCAGTCGAGAGGGGTCAAAGAGGGTGACAAAGTTGCCCTCTTCTTGAGGAATTCACCTGAGTTTATCATCACACTTTTTGCTCTCTCCAAGCTCGGAGCGATTGCTGTCCCGATCAACACTTTTCTCAAGTCCGAGGAGCTTCAGTATATCTTGGAAGATAGCGGTGCGATACTGCTGGTCGCATCAACATCGCACGAAAAAGTCGTCCAGGACACAGAGATCGATTCGCTGTGCAGCATGGTGATATGGGAAGGAGACCTGAGGGTCACCAGCAGTTTCAATGTCAGTTTCGAAGAGGCACTCGGAGAGAAGCTGGAAGCCAAAGCCGTGATGCGAAAACTGGATGATACGGCAGTGATCATCTATACTTCGGGGACGACAGGCAAACCAAAAGGGGCAATGCTCAGCTATAAAAACATCTTTTCCAACTGTGAAGCCGGTGCAGAGCATCTGCGTATCACAGGCAGGGACAGGGTCGTCGTTTTTCTGCCGATGTTTCACTCCTTTACGCTTTCTATTGGTGTGATATTGTTCCTCTATGTGGGTGGAAGTATTGTGCTCGTCAAATCGATCAAGCCCTTCAATAATATTTTCAAACAGGTACTGCTGAAGCGGGTGACGATCTTTATCGGTATCCCTGATGTATACAATGCGCTGGCAAAAGCGAAGCTGCCGTGGTATTTTATGTGGTTTAACAATCTGCGAGCCTTCATATCGGGTGCAGCCGCCCTGCAGGAGCATACCCTGATGGCAATGGAGAAGAAGTTTAAAAACGTGGCACTTCTGGAAGGGTATGGACTCAGCGAAGCGGCTCCGGCTGTCTGTGTCAACCCCCTGAATAAACCCAAAGCAAGATCGGTCGGCCCGGCGCTGCCCGGCTATACGGTTAAAGTCGTAGATGAAAATCTGGTCGAGCTGCCCCGTGGAGAAGTGGGAGATATCATCACGAGGGGTGACAACATTATGCAATGCTATCTGAATAAGCCCGAAGCAACTGCCGAAACAATCATAAACGGATGGCTTTTGACAGGCGATATGGGCTCCATGGATGAGGAGGGCTACCTCTATATTGCGGACAGAAAGAAGGATTTGATCATTTCCAAAGGGATCAATATCTACCCTAAAGAGCTGGAAGAGGTGATCGACAGGTTTGAGGGTATCGCTGCCAGTGCCGTGGTGGGTATCTCTGATGAAAAGAGCGGAGAGGTTCCTGTGGCTTATATCGAACTCGAAGAGGGGACTGAAGCGATCGACGGTGCCAAGCTGCGTGCCCACCTGCGTAAACATTTGGCCAATTTCAAACTTCCAAAAATGCACTACACTGTCGATGAATTGCCGAAAAATGCGACAGGAAAAGTCCTCAAAAGAGTTTTGAAAGAGCGCTTGCAGCAGAAGCAGTAGGGTGCAGGCTATCCTGAAGCAAGTTCAGGGAGATGGAGAGTCGGAAATATCGCGATGGTATTTTTCGTTTTCTTGGTCCGCAGAAAATCTATGCTATACTATTCTGCAAGGAAGCGCACAAGAATAAAACTATCCATTTGGCTGGTTCTATGTTTTTGGGAGCCTCCTGAGTACTTATCTACAGAAGCAGGAAAACGACGTTGAAATATCTCATAGATTTTATTGAGCAGCAGGATATCTCAAAGACAGCTATCTTCCCTCATCTCAAGTGCAGCAAAGAAGAAGCGGCACTGATCCGGTATATCTGCAGGCGCTACGTCAAGGGCGTCGAAGAGGTTCCGGTACTCGAAGCGCTGCAGGATAACGACAAACAAGAGGGTTACAGCTATCTTGAAAAGCTGCCATTGATGAAACATATTTTGGATATGGGATGGCTGGCACCGATGAGTTTTGGCCAGATCAAGGCCCATGAAGTCTCCAAACTGGAGATTTTGACAGTAGCAGTGACGCCGAGTATTGCACTGCTTCGGCTTCTCGAAGAGGGTTCTTTGGAAGTCTCTTTGCCGGAGATCAAACCCTACACGGATCATTTGGAGTATCTGCAGGATCAGTTCGATGTGGTAGAGCTCCTGCATAAGATCGCGACGTACAAGCAGGGATTTACAGATAATTCGCTCAGTATCGGCAGGCTCAAAAATAAGCTGGGACTCTTGACCCGGCGTATCGAAGAGCGGCTCAAAGTTTCGTCCGAGCCGATCATCGTGGAGGAGTTTTTCAGGGAAAAAGCACTCGATGAGCGTGAGCAGCGTATCTTTTTGGCGCTGCTCAAAGAGGAGTATAGCGGCGGAGAGGGGCAGTTTCGTGATATGAATACACTCATCGAATTGATCTCCTTTGATGAGTATGACAAGATCAAAAACAGGGCGCTGCTTGAAGAGGGTGCCAAGCTCATCACGGAAGAAATTATCGATTATGAAGAGATCCTCAATATGTTTGGCGGGATCAGTCGCTCCTTCTACCTGCGCGAAGAGGTGATGCAGCGTATCATCCACCCCAAAAAAACCAAAAAGGTAACCAAGCTCAAGCTCGATATGCTGGTCAAAGAGCAGGATCTCTTTGAGTATCATAAGCCGCAGACGACGCTTGACGATGTAGTGCTGCACCCCAAAACCAGAGAGACGCTTCAGACCGTCATCAAGCAGGTCGACAAAAATGTCTATAAAAAACTCAAGGCCTGGGGGCTCAAAGGCAAGCGCAAAGGTATCGATGCGCATATCATCTTTTATGGTCATCCCGGAACCGGCAAGACGATGACGGCGGTGAGTCTGGCCAAGACACTCAAGCGCCCGATCCTGAGCTTTGATTGTTCGCGGATCCTCTCGATGTATGTCGGTGAGAGCGAAAAGAATGTCCGGAAAATCTTTGATGACTTCAAGAGCTTGAGTAAAAAGGCAAAGGTCGAACCGATCCTGCTGCTCAATGAAGCTGATCAATTTCTAAGCTCACGAAGCGAAGGGCAGGGGAGTTCCGCGGACAAGATGCACAACCAGATGCAAAATATATTTTTGGAACAGATCGAAAAGTTCGAAGGCATCCTCATCGCGACGACCAATCTCATCGGGACGATCGACAAGGCATTTTCTCGGCGTTTTAACTATAAGATCGAATTTAAAAAACCCGGAAAAAAACAGAGGATCAGACTCTGGCAATATATGCTTCCGGAAAATGCAGACTATGAAGAGGGCTTTGAGGTCGAGACGCTCGCCAAGCACGACCTTACAGGTGGACAGATCAACCTTATCATTAAAAATACGGCTTACAGGGTAGCCGTGAGAGAAGAGAGCCTCTTTATGATGGCGGACTTTCTCGAAGAGATTTCCCGGGAGACAGGCAGCAGCTTCGATGAAGACAAAAGTATGGGCTTCAAAGTCTAAATGCAG
>JANTGA010000041.1 GCA_024763175.1 Sulfurovum sp. | reverse complement strand
CCGATAAAAAATGCCAGAAAGAGCCAAACCTGAAAACTGACCGGAAGGACCAACGCATACCAATCTGTGATCGAGAAACTCCAGATACCTGAAATGCTATGATAGAGATATGCCATAAAGAGCATACCGACCAGCATGATCAGTGAACCCGTAAAAGTATACAGGAAGAACTTGATCGAAGCATATACCCTGAGCGGTCCTCCCCATGCACCAATGATATAAAGCATCGGTACGAGAGAAAGCTCCCAAAAGAGATAAAAAATAATGGCATCCAATGCAACAAAGACACCAATCATCGTCATCTCAAGAAAGAGAAGCGAAATTATCATGTTTTTAATATCTGTTTCGATACTCATGCCAATCATTCCAAGCAGCGTCATCAATGCCGCCATAACAACAATAAAAAGACTGATACCGTCAACCCCAAGATAGTAGTTGATCCCAAAGTCTGGAACCAATGGAATCAACTCCACAAATTGCATTCCTGCATTACTACCATCAAAACTCATCCAAAGCCACAGTGCAAGCAAAAACTCCACCGCAGCAACACTAATACCATACACCCTGGCACTTTTTTTGTCTACCACAAATCCCAATAATCCTGCGACTGCCGGGAAAAATACCAATACACTTAATATATTATCCATCTACCTGCTCCTTAACCGATTACCGCTGAGATTGCTGCAACTATGAGCAACAAAGCCAGACCGACACCCATCCAGTTGAGATAGGTTGACAAGTTACCTGTCTGCATCTTCCTGGTCTTATCGCCGCCACCATAAAAGAGGTAAGCGATCCCGTCTACTGTCGTATCGATAATTTTCATATCAACCGATTTCCACATCATATCCGAAATCATAGCATAAGGCTTTGAGATGAATTCCGCATAAAAATGAGGGATATAGTACTGATTTTTCAACAGTTTATAGACAAAACTATTTTCCAGTTTTTCATTCCTCTTCAGTCCTTTGCCGTACTTGATCCACGCCAGCAAAATACCACCGACCGCAAATGCCAGAACGATTGTTCCAAGCAGCCAAACCAAGTGATGTGTATGCTCACTCATCTCATAGTTGGGAAGCAGCTTGATAATGAATGAATGGAAAGCACCCTGGAAGAATCCTGCTATCACAGCCAATAGTGCCAATGGCGACATTGCAATCAGGACGAACTTATACATTTCGTGCGGATGAATACCAAACGCTTTGTAACGCTCATCTCCTTCAAATGTCAGGAAGACTTGTCTGAAGCTATAGAATGCTGTCATACCCGCTGTGACCACCAAGACAATCCAAAGCACCAGAGTCCCCTCATTAAATGCGGTCTCGATGATCGCATCCTTGGAGAAGAATCCTGCCAGTGGAGGTATGCCTGCCAATGCCAGAGAGGCAACACCCATATAGATATAGGTCCAACGCATTGATTTTTTCAATCCACCCATTTTGAAGATGTCCAGCTCATCGTGCATCGCGTGCATGACGTTACCTGCACCAAGGAAAAGCAAGGCTTTAAAGAAAGCGTGTGCAGCCAGATGGAAGAGTGCGATCCAATAGGCTCCAAGTCCTGCTGCCGCAAACATATACCCCAACTGCGAAAGTGTTGAGTAGGCAATAATACGCTTCAAGTCTCTGTTGACAAGCGCCATAGAGGCTGCAAAAAATGCTACAAACGTACCCAATGCCGCAATGAAATAGCTCACCTCCGGCGTCAGGCTGTAGATAGGATTGGCTCTGATGACCAGGAAAACACCTGCGGTTACCATCGTAGCTGCGTGAATCAATGCAGAGACTGGTGTCGGACCTTCCATCGCATCGGTCAGCCAGGTATGGAGTGGAAACTGAGCCGACTTACCCATCGCACCGATAAAGAGTGCAATGGCTGCTGCCACCAGTATACCATGACCCAAATATGGAATTTCGGCAAAAACGACATCATATTGCAATGAGCCTGTGTTCCAATAAAGGATAAAAATACCTACCAGCATACCAAGGTCAGCGATACGGTTGACAATAAATGCCTCATTGGCTGCCCAGGATGGAGAGATAGAAGGGTTTTCTTCGGGAGAGACATCCGGCTTATGATACCAAAATCCGATCAGAAGCCAGGAGCAGACTCCTACGCCTTCCCAGCCGATAAAGAGGCCGGCAAAGTTGTCACTCATCACCAAGACCATCATTGAGAAAACAAAGGCAGAAAGATAAGAGAAAAATCGATTGAAGCTTTTGTCATGGTCCATATAGCCTATAGAGTAGAAGTGAACCACTGTCGAAACCAGTGTTACCACTGTCATCATGGTGACACTGACCTGATCCACAACAAAACCAAACGGTATCATCAAGTCACCGGCCCCGATCCACTCCATCATCGTGACATGGATACTCCCTCCGGTCTGATAAACATAAGTTGCCAATATAGCTGAAGCCAGAAAAGATGTCGTCAACAGCAGAGATGCGATGATTCCAACATATACTTTTCTGGAACTCATACCATAGAGAGCAGCAAACAGAGAACTTACTAACGGTGCAAAAAGTGCAATATATACAAATTTTTCCATTACTACCCTTTCATAGTCGATAGACCGTCAAGATCCAGACTTCCATGTTTTTTATAAAGGACGATCAACAGTCCCAAGCCTACAGCCACTTCACTTGCAGCAACAGCGATAATAAAGAAGGCAAACATTTGCCCCGTCAAATCACCGTAGTAGTGTGAAACAGCAGCAAATGCTACGTTGGCTGCATTCAGCATCACCTCAGTTGCGAAAAACAGCATCAATAGATTTTTCCTTCTCACGACACCTACAAGGCCTATTGCAAAAAGCAGCCCCGAGAGTATGAGATAGTGGTTGAGTCCTATCATTTTTCATCCTCCTGCGAAATAACTTCAGTTTTGACGATATCATCCTCCGTTGTCAGGCTCTGATCCATCTTTTTTCCTGCTAGAATGATTCCTGCGATCATGGCAACCAGCAGCATCACTGCTGCCACTTCAAACGGAACCAGATACTTCGTAAAGAGAACCAGTCCTACAGACTGCGGATTGGTCGCTCCGGGAATCGATGGGTAGATCGCCTGGATATTCTCACTGAAGATAGGCGCAGAGAAGACAATGACCAGCATCAGTGCGATCATACCACCAAGCAAAAAGATCCAGCCACTATTGGCATTTTTCTCTTTGATGTCTCTCGTCGCATCAAAAAACATCATAGCGAACGCATAGAGTGCCATCACGGCACCAACATAAACGATCAACTGGACAACGCCCAGAAAATCAGCTCCCAAGATAAAGAAGAACCCTGAGATCATCACCATACCTGCTGCCAATGAAGTCATTGAGTACAGTAGATTCTTACTTAATACCGTTACTAAAAAGAGTCCGATTGTCAGGACTGAAAATAGATAAAAGGCTACTTGTTCATACATTCTCTCTCCTTTTAGTACGCGAGTGGCGTCTTTTTGATTGCGTTATCAGCATTTGGAGTCACTGCCCCAAATCCATCGAACTCTTTTTGATCCTTCAATGCATCGATTGGTGTCAACATATCTTCAAAGAGGGAGAAACCTGCTCTCTGCTCTGAAGCATTTTCATACCGACCCCCGTGCACAATCGCCAACTCAGGACACACTTCAGCACAGTATCCGCAGAAAATACATCGACCAAAATTGATCGTGTATTCGCTGACCTCCTTGCGTTGATTTTCATCATAGCGTGTATCCATCTTGATACAGTCAGAGATGCAGATCTTTTCACAAAGACCGCATCCGATACAGCGATAGTGCCCGCTTTCGAGAAGTCTCAGCATGTCATGAATCGCCCTGTATCTCGGTGAGATCGGGAGCTTTTCCAAAGGATACTTAACCGTATGCATCTCTCCTATGAAGAGTGCATTGATCATCTCTCTCATTGTTACATAGAGGCCTACAAAAAGCTCACCTTTAAAGGTACGCTTCACGACCTGTCCAAACCGTCCCATCCCGCTCTCGGGTGTTGGTTCACTCTCGATCATTTTGTAGGTTTGGCTACCTACATTCCTGTTTTTAAATTGTTCTAAACTCATCTATACTCCTTAGACCATCATCACAAAGCCGGTTATCACAACATTGACGACGGCAACTGGCATCAACACTTTCCAGCAGAGCCACATCAACTGATCAGGTCTGATATGTGGCCAGGAAGCCCTTACCCATAACATTAAAAAGAAGACAAAAGCAATCTTCAATACCACGATCAGCCATCCGGCAATAAACCCAAGATCATTGTATCCACCCATAAAGATCACTGCGGCCAAGACAGAAACCGTGATCATATTGGCATACTCTCCGATAAAGAACATACCCCATCGCATTCCGGAATACTCTGTAGCATATCCGGACACAACTTCTGCTTCGTGTTCCAGAAGGTCAAACGGTGTCCTGTTTGTCTCGGCAAATCCTGCGATCAAAAACAACACAAAGGCTACCGGCTGTTGCCACATCATCCAAGAGCTGAATCCGCCTTGCTGGTAATTGTTGAATTCGACAAGAGAGAGTGAACCCACCAGCATGATCGGTGCCAGGATAGAGAGACCGGTCACAACTTCATAGCTCAAAAATTGTATTGCTGTTCTCGCAGATCCGATGATACCCCACTTGTTTGCCTGAGCCATACCGGCAAGTAGTGGACCATACAGACCCGCTGCCATCATGCCCAGTATAAAGAGTACACCGATATTGATATCAGCAGCAATAGAGGGAACAAAGGTACCGCCAAGCAAAGGAATCCATTCAGGAATCGTAAAGTCGGGGAAGACAGGCACGGCTGCCAGTGCAATAAATGCTGTGGCTGCCGTAATGGCAGGTGCGACTTTAAATATCAGCTTATTGGCATTCTGCGGAACGATATCTTCTTTGGTAAAAAGCTTGATACCGTCAGCTGCTATCTGCAGAAGGCCATAGGGTCCGACATGCATCGGTCCAAGTCTACGCTGCATAAAGGCAAGAATCTTTCGCTCAAGATAGGTACCAAATCCAGCTATCGCAGAGATGATCGCCAAAATGATGATCGCCTTGATGATCACTCCGGCACTGGTTACTTCAGGCAATACTGCTACATTCACTATTTCCATCATTACACCTTTCTAATTGTTACATTTTTGTATCTATCCCTGCCGAAGAGCGTATAGATATCTTTTGAACTTTTGAAATCCGGAATCTTGACAATGTCACCTTCCATTCTCTCATCTGCCACCACACTACATGCCAATGTGCCGGACCC
The DNA here is from genome assembly GCA_024763175.1 of Sulfurovum sp. Lineage (GTDB taxonomy): Bacteria > Campylobacterota > Campylobacteria > Campylobacterales > Sulfurovaceae > SZUA-451. The sequence goes on along the minus strand of JANTGA010000041.1, from coordinate 10,384 downwards.
AAAATCAACTTCCACTTTCTCACCGAGTGCCTCTGCCCGCTCTGGGCTGGCATAGAGCGCAAACGTTTCAAAGATTTGATGTGCCTTATCGCTGAAGTCATTGAACTGTCTCTGCGGATTGCATCGGTAGGCGATTTCGCCATCCAGTGCCATATCCTCATCAAATGCCTGAGGCATGTTGTTGCCTGCCCTCTTGCCGGGATTTTTCAAGGCATAGCCTCTCTGCTCTTCGCCGCTGTTGCTGTAGCCGTTGGGAAGGTCATCAAAAGCAAATGCCTGGAAGCCTCTTTTTTCAGCAAGTGCCGGTGTCCAGTCAACCGTCAAATGTCTCCCCAAGCCCACTGCAGACATCAGGTCATTCAGTTCATAGCCATGGTACTCCAAGGCTGCATTGGTTGGAGTCACTTGTTTGTTCATGTTGGTGAGCGTGCCCTCCTGCTGATTCATCGCCGGCATATCGAGATCTCCGTCACCCAGTGCACTGAGCACAAAGTCACCGGGTTCATTATAGCCGACGGTATATCCTGCCGGACTCTCATCGAGATCACAAATCAATGCGACACCCAGCGAATTCGTCTTCGGCGGAACCATCACGACTTCCATACCGCATGTTGATTCAATCATTGCAAGAAGCGCAGCCAGGTTTTCTGCTTTAGGGTGAAAATAGAGATCCTCTCCAACTATCAGCGAGAATCGCTCTTTCTTCTTCATCATTTTTTCAAATGTATCTGCGAAGCTGTCACTGCCGCCAAGCAGTGTCACCAGCGCATTGTTTTCTACTTCAACCTCTTTTTCAACCATTTTCGGTACTTTCTTGGTCACCTCTTTGGCATTGCCCGTCTCTTTGTCTACGACTGTTTCAGTGATGCTTTCCATCACTCTCTCTTTGATCGTTTTTCTTCCTTTGGAGTGAAAGCCGTCAAGGTAAGAGACTACTTTTTCCGGAAGGTCTTCTTTTTTGGCAAAAAGATCAAGTATCAGATAGAGTGCTGCCTCTTCAAGGCCCGGCTTATGCGCAAAGCACTCAACATTTTTGCCAAAAGTCGGTACGAGCGTATCGCCGACTGGATGAAAGTAAAGGCCTGCGCCTTTATTCATCTTTTGCACATTGTTGAAAGCATATCGCGCATTGGGGTTGTCGTTGCGCAGTGCGCTTCCCACGCTGATCACAAAGTCACTCTTCATAACCTCTTTGAAATCACTGCCATAGAGCAGTTTTCCGGCAGGTCTGCTATAAGCTTTCAAGAATTTCTGGAAGGCATAGGCATCTTGATTGACCAATTTGACACCTCTCTTCTCCTTGAACGTCTGAAGCATCAGCGCCTCTTCGTTGCTAATCACAGAATTAAATCGGATCGTTTCTGCTTTCTTGAGCGCTGCCACAGCACTCCCGAAGGCTTCGCTATCCTTTCCTTCTACTCTGTTCTCAAAATCGTATCCGAATCGACCGGCGCCACAGAGGGAAACATAGTTCCACTCATTGGTCACCCGATAAATCTTTTCACTGGAATCTTCTATCGAGGTTGGTTTTGTTTCATAATAGATTTGGCAACCGCTGCTGCAGTGCGCACAGGTAGCCGGTATTCTCTTCAGATCCCAGGCATTTGTCGTATAGACAAAATCACGACTGACCAATGCTCCGACAGGACAAACTGCCACGCATTCGCCACAATCGCTACAATCTGTTTGACCTGTTCCGTTACTTGGCACGATGACAGATTTTTGCAGTTTGTTCCACATCGCATAAGCATCTTTGGGCATCGTATCTTTCAAGCCCTTATCCAGTGCTGTGCCGCCTCTCGGGCCTGTTTTGATCGCAGCGTCACCGATCATATCTTTACATACGGTCGTACAGCGCTCACATACGATACACAAGCCCGGATCATAGTGCAGCACACTGCTCCAATCCGTCGCCTCCCTCTTCGTATCAGGGATCATATAACTTTGAGAATCTACACCAAGTTCAAGGGTATAGTTTTGCAGTTCGCACTCACCGCTCTGGTCACAGACGCCACATTGAAGCGGATGGTTGACATCATATACTTCCATGATAGCGCGACGCTCTTCGAGAATCTCTTCGGTCGAGGTTGTGACCTCCATCCCGTCTTTCACTTTGGCGTTACAGGCATAAACTCTTTTCCCGTCGGCTTCCACCAGACAAATACGGCACGCCAATGTCGGCGAGCAGCGAGTCAGGTAGCAGATTGCGGGGATAAATATATCATTTGCGCGGGCAGCATTCAGGATATATTCACCTTCTTGAGTTTTATACTCGATACCGTCAATTTTGATTGTAATTTCGTTACTCATCTTTACTGTCCATTTTTTCTAGTTTGGGTTGACTAAATCTGTAATAGGATACCGAAGCGCTACTTAATCCCCTGTCGAAAGTGGGATTGATGGCAACAGTTCCTTTCAGTGATGTATCAATCGTAAACACTCTTTGATATGCAACGCCTTGAAGCACAAACTTCACACTGTCACCTTCTTTGAGTTTTGCCACGGTTGCAAATTGTGCAGAGCCCTTCAGTCTGCTATCTGATTTTAACTGCTCCGTTTTGTGCGTAAAGGCTGAAAACTGTGCACCCTCATTGCACTGATAGAGCACTGCACCATCATAGGCTGGCAATGCTGCAACCGCTTCTAGCCGGCCATCCTTCTCTACTGCTGTGCTCTTGAGGAGGTAGCCTCGATGCTCTTCACCTGTGATATCATAATAATCCGGCAAGGCATCAAACACGACACTGCTGAAACCCTTTTCTCTCGGAAGTTTTCCGGTATAGCCAATCGTATATCTCTCTTTAAAGCCCAAGGCATTCAGTATATCATTCAGCACATAGCCATGATAGGGCAGCGCAACATGGGTCGGCACGACACGCTTGTCTACAGAGCTAAAGGTCCCCTCCTGCTGGTTGAGTGCCGGCATATCCAAATCACCATCTCCAAGTGCGCTCAATACATAATCTCCTGTCGTATTGTATCCGACTGTGTAGCCTGTCGCACTGTCGTCAAGATCACAGATCAATGAAACGCCCAAGGCATTTGTCGCAGGCGGGATCAGCATAACATCAAACTCCGAATAATGCTCGATCAACCCCAGGAGCCTGGCGATATTCTCTGCCTGCGGATGCCCGTAAAGGTCAGCACCTGCTACGAGTGTAAAGCCTGATTTTTTCCAAAGTGATTTTTTGAGTTTGTCAAGCTCCTCTTCTCCGATATTGCTCTCTGCACTGAGATTGCCGATATCAAGATCATCCAGATAGGCACGTATCTCATCGGGGACTGCTTTTCCCTCGAGCAATGTCTTTGCCAGCAATGCTGCAACACCCTCTTCGCTGCCTACTTCATATTTCATAAACTGCGTAATGATATTTTGGATTGCTGCATCTTCCAGAGGATGCATATAGGCTATTCTGGCCCGATGCCGTTTACTCGCCATCGTAAGGTGGTATTTGACCATCGGTGCATCATCATTGATGCGCGTACCCAGCACCACGACACCTTTTGATTGACTGAGTTTTTTGAGGTCACCGTGATAGAGTGTCGTGCCGGTCACTGAAGAGAAGGCTTCTGCAAATCTCTGATACCCGCGTACTTCATCACATATCAATTTCACGCCGCTTTTCTCTTTGAACTTTTGGAGGATCAATGCCTCTTCATTGGAGATCGTACCCGAAAAGCTGATCGTCTCTGCCTTTCGGAATGCATCGAGTGCACGACTGAATGCATCAGGATCTCTGGATGCCTCCCGATTCTCGAAATCAAATCCGAATCTTCCCGCCCCGCAAAGGGAAGAGAACTCATAATTATTCGTTGCCCTATAGATCTTTGGCTGCGGATTATCGATCGATCCCTCTTTGACTTCATAGTACATTTGGCACGCTGCACTACAGTGACTGCAGGATGCCGGGATCTTCTCCAGCTCCCAGGCATTGGAACTGTACTTAAAGTCAGTACTGACAAGTGCGCCCACAGGGCAGACTGCCATACATTCGCCGCATTGGCTGCAATCTTGATCCTGCTTGGTATTGATGATGGTAGAGTTATAGCCACCTACAGAAATAGCAAGCGCCTCATCGCCTATCACTTCATTACAGACGTGAACACACTTTTCACACATGATGCAGAGTGCCGGATCATAGGAGATAAAGCCCCAGTTTTCAACAGGTCTTGACTGTTCTCTGGCTGTAAAACTCTGCTGATCAACGTCAAACTCCATGGTTTTGTTTTGGAGATCGCACTCTCCGCTCTTATCACAGACACCACATTCAAGCGGATGGTTGACATCATAGAGTTTCATAATATTTTGGCGCTGCTTGAAGATCTCTTCATTATTGGTTGTGATCACGGCGCCATCCGTTGCCTTCTCCTGGCACGAGAGGATCAAGCCGTCAACACCCTCTACATTCACCACACACATACGACAAGAGGCGATCGGCTCTACTTTAGTCAAATAGCACATGGTCGGGATATAGATACCATTGGCACGGGCGATCTGGAGGATCGTCTCTCCAAGCTCAGCCTGGCAGGATTTTCCATCAATCGTCACTGTGATCATCTTTGTTTCGCTTTTTCGTGCTGTCATATCACACCGCCACCATTGAAATATAGTAACATCGCATACATCGCTCAGCCTCTGCCAGTGCCTCTTCTCCGGTAAATCCAAGGTTAACTTCTGCGTTGTTGTCTTTTCGCTCATTGACTTCGAGTTTTTCGCTCACGACACGGGGGATACCCGGCATCCAGCCTGTGATTTTCTCTTTTTTGTCATAGACTTTCAGCTTGGAGAGATGGTCTTCCATGATCTCATCGTCTGTCAGTGTAATATTTCCGCTGTAGATATAGCGACTTATCACAGACGCTGCCCTTTTTGCCTGGCCGACCGCATTGACGATAGTCATAGGACCATATTCGCAATCACCCGCCGCAAAAAGACCCGGACGGCTGGTCATATAGTCTCTGCCGTTTGTCAGCAGCGTACCCCATGATGTCATCTCGATATTCCACGCTTCAGGAATCAGCTGCAGATCAGCAGCTTGAGAGACAGCAGGGATCAGATAGTCACACTCGATTTCAAAGTCACCATCCTCGATCTTAACCAGCTGCGCCCTTCCGCCATTGGGATCGGGTACCAGCTCAAATTTGTTAACAAGAAGCTTTTTGAGCTGATTGTTTTCGTCGTAGATTTTCTCAACTGCGGAGTGAAAGATAAACTCCACACCCTCTTCCACGGCCTCGTGATACTCTTCATAAGTGGTATTGCGTATGATCGTTTTCTCGTCTCTACGATAGATCATGATCACCTTTTTGGCACCTTCGCGGATCGAGCATCGCACGACATCCATAGAGGTAAACCCTCCACCGACACAGACGACAACCTTGTCTTTGAGCTCATTTGATGCTGGCGAACCGATAGCGTATTTTGTCCAGAGATTGACTTTGTCAAGCATATCAATCGCACCCCAGTATCCATCCATATCGGGCCGTTCATTCTCTGCACGCACCTTTTTGGAGAGTCTTGTACCAAAAGCCAACAGTGTAGCATCATACTCTGCATCGATCTCCTGGAGACGCTCCGCATCAACACGATGATTGGTATAGACATCGACTGCATCCATAGAGGTAACCAGTTCAATATCTTTGTTGTACTTGTCAACAGGCATACGATACTCCGGTACGCCCACTGCTACCTCTCCGCCCAGTACCGGAAGCTCTTCAAAGATATCAACTTTGATCCCTTCGAGGGCCAGATAGTAGGCAGCTGTCAATCCCGCAGGACCAGCGCCGATAATCGCCACCTTTTTGCCATCATTTCGGAGTGCTTTTGGAGGCTCGGGATGCTGCCAGGGAAGATGGTGATCTGTCTCATAGTCAGCGCCCAGTCGCTTGAGCTCCATGATAGAGATCGGTTCGTCAAGATTGATTCGCCTGCAAGCATCTTCACACGGATGAGGACAAACACGGCCACAGGTATGTGCCAAAGGCATCGTCTGCCGTGTAGCCGCCAGAGAGTCTGAAAAATCCATATCCCGCACCCCTTCGATATAGGCTGGAATATCCACATGTGCGGGACAGACATCTGTGCAGGGTGCTGTCACTTTGGCGATATAGTTGATCTCTTTATGATAATGTTTCGAAGGAATCTGGAGATCTATCGCCTTGTCAAACTGCTCTTTGTAGTGCTCCATCAAATCCAGTATCGGCTTGGGAACTGTACGACCGATTTCGCATTTGGAAGTCAGCATCATCGTTTCACTTACCTCTTTGAGGTGATCAACGTCAGCCTGACTTCCTTCTCCCCGTGCGATCTTATCGAGAAGATCATAGAGGATTCGTCCTCCCCATCTGCCCGGGGCACAACGTCCGCAAGCCTCTGAGTATACCTGGTATTGCGCAGCGTATTCTGTTGCAAGCCTGACAGCATCTATATCTTCCTGGAAAATCGCAACGCCGTCCCAACCGATGAAAGCTTTGGATCGCCTGTCCGCTGTATACTCTTCAGGCAGCTTAAATGCCGATTCATTCCACTCCTCGGATGCTTTACCGCGATTGTCGATAAACTCATCCTTCCAGGTGGAGAATAAAACCGCCGACATTATTTAGCCTTTCCTCTGGTTCTGGATCCTGCTCTGGGCTTTGCGGCTGTTTTGGCTGCAGGCTTTCTGGCAGGCGTCTTCTTCGCGGGTGCTTTTTTTACAGCTGTTTTCGTGACAGGTGCCTTTTCGGCTGCGGCTTCCTCAGCTTCTTTTTTGCCTGCTGCTTCAGCCGCCTCTGCTTCGGCTGCTTCCTGTGCTGCTTTTTCGGCTGCTGCTTTTGCTGCTGCCTCCTCGGCTTCTTTGCGCGCTTTCTCTTCTGCGGCTTTTTGATCCGCTGCTTCCTGCTCTCTGCGCGCTTTCTCTTCCGCTTCTTTTTTGGCTGCTGCTTCGGCTGCTTCCTGCGCTGCTTTTGCTGCTGCCTCCTCGGCTTCTTTGCGCGCTTTCTCTTCTGCGGCTTTTTGATCCGCTGCTTCCTGCTCAGCAGCAGCTTCGGCGGCAGCTACTTTGGCAGCTTCGGCTGCTGCAAGTCTTGCTTTTTTTGTCTCATTGTCTGCTTTTTTGACAACAATGGTCCAATCCACCTCATTGAATTTGAGTGAATTCATCAAGTCATGACCCTGCTCTCTGATCACGTCGGCACTTTTTTGGATAGCAGAAAAGTCTCCTATCTCAAAAAGGAAAATACCTACTTCACCGGCTTTGAGTCCGGAGTCGATCAGCTCAACCATTCTGTCATAGAAATCATTGTGTAAATGTCTTAAATCATATCTTTTCATCCTGACTCCTTATCGATCGACTTCGCCGAAGACGATATTGGTACTACCAATAATCGTAACAACGTCCGCTATATAGGTTCCTACCAGCAACTCCTGCAGCAATCCAGTATGGAAAAAGCTCGGCGCCCTGCACTTCAGACGATAAGCATAAGGCTCACCTTCTGACTTGATATAGAACCCCAATTCACCTTTGGGAGATTCTGTCGGTGCATACACTTCACCCACTGGCGGCCGCATCCCCTGTGTAACCAGCACAAAGTGCTGCATCAAAGCATAATTCTGCGTCATGATCTCCTCTTTGGGAGCAGAGATGTATTGTGGTGAATGCGCCATCAGTTGCGGCTCAGTCTTACCATACATCGGGATAAGCTGCTGCAGGATTTTCCCAGACTGCCTCATCTCTTCCATATAAAGAAGGTAACGGCCGTAGCTGTCGCATCTATCGGATATGGGAATCTCAAAGTTCAACTCCTCGTAGAGCTCATAGGGCTCCTCTTTACGGATATCATACTCGACTCCAGAGCCTCTGAGCATCGGACCTGTGCAACCCCACGATATTGCATCTTCAGCAGAAATCACACCGACATCCTCCAGACGCATCTTCCAGATACGGTTCTCCGTCAAAAGATCTTCGTACGTTTTGACCTCTTCGGGCAACTTGGCGATAAAGGTGGCGAGATTCTCCAGCCAGCCTTCCGGCAGGTCGAGAGGCACACCACCGATACGCACGGCAGAGTGTGTCAGTCGCGCACCACAATAATCCTCCATCAGGTCCATCGCAAATTCACGTTCACGGAAGGCATAGAGGAAGACACTCATCGCACCAACATCGAGCGCATGTGTCGCGACAAAGAAGAGGTGTGAAATGATACGGTTCAGCTCCAGCAGCATCGTACGGATCACCTGGGCACGTCGCGGCACTTCAAGACCGATGAGTCTCTCGACACTCAGTGCATAGGCATAGTTATTGGAAGTTGACGCGATATAGTCCAGCCTGTCTGTCGTAGGAAGAAACTCGTTATAGGTCATATTCTCAGCCATTTTCTCGATACCGCGGTGTAGATACCCGATATCCGGATAAGCCTTGACGACCAGCTCACCGTCCAGCTCCAAAACCAGTCTCAGCTGACCGTGCGCCGAGGGGTGCTGGGGACCGAAGTTGATCACCATTGTATTGTCATCCCGCTCAAAATTGAGGTTTTCAAAAAATGGGGTTAATTTATTTGTTACTTGCATTGATGCTCCCTACCTTCGCTTCTCAAGGATTTTTGAACCGGCATTGTAATCCACCAGCAGAGTCTCACTGTATTCGATCGGATTCTCTTTTTCATTCTCTTTGTCGATCTTTTCACCAAAAGGCACTTCATAGCCGACACGCGAGAATCTCTGGGAGTCATATCGATCGATTCGCGCAGGATCTCTATTCTCCGGCCCGACGATCTCGCGATACTCTTTTCCGAAAATCTTATCTACTTCGTACCAGGAGGCAAACTCATCCCCTTCCAACGGATAGGTTTTCAGCAATGGGTACCCTTCCCAGTCATCAGGCATCAAAATGCGCTTGAGATAGGGGTGATTGTTGACTTTGATCCCGAACATATCGAACATTTCACGCTCGGCAAAGTTTGCCATCTTGAAAAGCGGAACGATACTCTCGACCGCTTCCCCTTCTTTGATACGACAAACAACTCTGACACGCTTGGCTTCATCCAGATTCAACATTTGATAAAAAATTTCAAATTCACCATCCTGCGCAAGATAGTCAACCGCGCTGAGTTCCGAACACATTTTGTAGCCGCAGGCGTCTCGCAGCACTTGCAATGTCTTGTAGTTCTCTCCGGCATCTACAACGATCCTGAGCTGTCCGATCTGGACAAATGCATCATCGATCGTCACCTCTTTAGAGAGTGCCTTGACAACCTCATCAAAATGAGACCCCACTTCGATCGCTTCACTGGGGACACGTGGCGCCACCCAGAATCTATCGGTATAATATGATTTACCCTGTACATTGTCTTTGGGAGTATATTTTCTCATTTAGACCATCCTCTGCTTTGTGTTTTTGTTCATATTGGCAGATTCTCTTCTGATTTTTTTCTGCAACATCATCATCGCATACTGCAGCGTCTCCGGCCGTGGAGCACATCCGGGAAGATAAATATCGACTGGGATGATCCTGTCCACACCCTGTACCGTGGCATAGGTGTTGAACATTCCGCCGGTATTGGCGCAGGATCCCATGGAGATTACCCACTTGGGCTCCGTCATCTGGTCATAGAGTCTTCTGGCGAACTCAGAGTGTTTTTTGGAGAGTGTCCCCGCAAGGATCATCACATCCGCCTGTCTGGGTGATGCACGAAAAATCGTACCCATCCGGTCAAAGTCATATCGGCTGGCTCCCGATGCCATCATCTCGATCGCGCAACAGGCCAATCCATACGTCAGAGGCCAGAGAGAGTTTGACCTTCCCCAGTTTACCAAATGATCTACCGTCGTCAATGCAACCGGCAAGCCTGCTGATGAGGCATAATTTACTTGATGCTGTGCCATTCAAGTGCTCCTTTCTTCCAAGCGTAGACGAAACCTATCGTCAAAAGTAAAATAAACAGAATCATCTCTGCAAAACCAAACCATCCCAGAAGCTTGAAGTCAATCGCCCATGGAAACATAAAAATAATCTCTACATCGAAGAGAATAAAAAGCAGCGCAATCAAATAAAACTGCACTGAAATCGTGTTGGGTTGTTTTGTTACTTCCGGTCCACATTCATAGATGGACAACTTCAGTTTTTCCGTATCCAGCTTTGCCAGCTTGCGGCTTACCATTCTGGCAGCTGCCAGTGTTGCCGGGAAGGCAATCGCTGTCAATGCGAACAGAAGAAAGACACCAAAATACGGGTGATCTGTTATCACATGAGTCATTATAACCCCTTTCCTTTAGCGAGAATAATCTCAGAGTATTTGCTATCAATAGTATCAGAAAGTAGGTTAAAGTGCTTTGAGTAATTTCCCTTTCAAAGACAAGTCTCAGGGGTGTAACTTTGCGAAACAGACTGAAGCGACTGTATCATCC
>JANTGA010000040.1 GCA_024763175.1 Sulfurovum sp. | reverse complement strand
GTTGATTCTTACTCTTTTTCATATCCTGCACTTTTTTTGTGAATTATATACTATTATTAGCACTTTTTAGATAGGGCTACTCGGCTATGCAGTATTTACTCTGTTTATTGTTACCATCCTCTGTACTGCCGGGTCATTGAATTCATAGATGCCATTTATCCTACCCCAAAGTTAAAAATCGCTTCTCAGTAAAAAATTTTAAAATATAAGTGTATAATATTTTTATGAAACTAAAAATACTTCCTCTTATCGTTGCATTGACCAGTGGTGCCGTAGCGGCAGATTTGAATACTTCTGACAATATACCTGATTTTAAACAAACCGGTACCTGGATCGCTATCCCCTACGCTTTCAGCTCAGACGCAACCGGCCTCTCAGGCGGAATCGGTACGATAGCTCAGGGGATACTTCAGCCCCAGACGACTTTTGTCGGTACACTCTTTTATGGGGTAGAGCAGGATATCGTCACCAATGGCTATCCCGAAACAGCCAATTTCAGCGGAGGGATGATCTCTTACAGCAATTTCAAAGTACCTTATACCAGACGATTTTTTCTCTCCGGATGGGGGTACGTCAGCCATTTCCCCAAGGACACGCTCTATATCGACGGCTCCAATGATTCCGATAAAGATGATGTGCTGACTACGGCAGATGACAGTGACTACTACAGCATAACACTGGACTATGTCCTGCCTATCGGAGAAGGGATTGACAATCCTGATGGCATCTATAAAATGCGTGATGGATTTGCGATGGATCGTGATGGATATGGAAACAAAACTCCTTTTGTAACCGGTCGTACGACACTCTCCCTCAAAGCATTTTATCAGTATCAAACCATAGAAAACTGGAAAGAGTCCGAACCATGGAAGGACAGGGAAAGCAAGCCCAAATGGAATGATTCCGGGCTGAGATTTGCCTTGCTCCATGACAATACAGACTATGACCTCAATCCATCACGAGGATATAGTTTTCTCTTGCAATACTCCAATGACTTTGGCTGGAGTGATGACTTGCAAAGCTGGAACAATATCGAGTTCAAATTCAGCAAATATTTCAATCTCGAAACTTTCTCCTTCACCCGGCAAAATGTACTCGCACTTAATTTCTGGACAGCCTACTCACCCAGCTGGGATACCAGCCATGAGATTTTGCCTGGTATCGATGCACACCGGACACCTCTCTGGGAAGGCCCCAGACTGGGCGGATATTTTCGTATGAGAGGCTATGATAGCAATCGCTTTTCTGACAAAGCAGCTATCTACGCGACAGCAGAATATCGGGCGATGCTCGACTGGAATCCCTTCAAAACGACCAAGTTTCTCAAAAAGCATTCACCTGTTGCCATCGATTGGTTCCAGATCGTTCCTTTTGTAGAGATGGGCAGGGTCAATGATCAATACAACTTTGATCTGTTGAAAGATTTGAAATATGACGCAGGTATCAGCATCCGGGCAATGGCGGCAGAATTGCCCGTACGTTTTGATGTCGCAGTCAGCGATGAGGGTCTCAACATGTGGGTGATGATCCGCCACCCGTTTGATTTCTGATAGAGTGCGTTTAAAGTCAGCTAAAATAAGATTATTCAAATAAAGGCAAGTCATGATCGATTATGTAGCAACCTTTATATTCTTCTTTGCAGTCATAGATCTGATTGGGACTATACCTGTTTTTATTGCTGTAATCAGCAAATTTGAAGCCAATATAAAAAGAAAAATAGCCATACAGGCAACGATAATTTCATCATTAATTTTGGTCTTTTTTATTGTTGCAGGAGAACCGATTTTAGATGCCATAGACGTTCCTTTGAGCTCATTTCAAATAGCTGGGGGGATTGTATTATTTTTGTTTGCCCTCACTATGATATTTGGAGAGAGCAAGCCGGACGAGGAACTAAAAAGTGTTCACACTAGCAGTGAAACAGCTATATTCCCTTTATCTGTGCCATCTATAGCAAGCCCAGGTGCGATGCTGGCTGCTGTTTTGATGACGCAGAATGATCAATATACTTTTGTACAACAACTGCAAACTACGGGTGTAATGCTCAGCGTCATGTTGGTTGTCCTTTTGCTTATGTTGGCTTCTAGTTTTATACATCGTTATATTGGAAATTCTGGAGCCAGTATTATTAGTAGAGTAATGGGCCTCATCCTCTCATCTGTAGCAGTACACAATGTTTTAGAAGGCATTAAATTATACTTTTCAATTTAAACTCTCCTTCGAAGATATCATCTAATTGCTTCCTCTATTTGCTTCCTCAAAAGGCTCTCTGAAAAGAGCAGTTTTTTCTTTGGCTGTGCCGTATTTATTCTCCGTTTTTTTAGATAGGACACTATGTCCGATAATGCCCAAAATCGACTATTAACAGACACTTTGTCCAAATAACGCCCTATATCTGGTAAAATGGACATAAGAAATCTTTATAATTATGTACTTTTTATCGAAAAAGTAGCAATACACGTCAAATTTTCATTATTAACGGATATTTTTTGTGTTCTGTTAATACCGGGAAACAGAGCTGAAGGTGCTATAATGTTCCTTGAATAAATAGTTATATCTAAGATTGAGTATTAAATTTCAATTTTAAATATGCTTATTTATTAAATTAAATAGCAAATTAAATTTTGGAGGTTCTCAAATGAAGAGATTGGTTTTTGGTTTAGTATTTTTAGGATTACCATTAAGTTCAGCATATGCTAAAAAAGTTACAACTTGTATGTCATATCTTGTTGGTGCAACAAGTGAAATGACTTGTAGTGGTGATTATAATGGTAAAGCAACAATGGTTGATTTATATAAAAAAGGTTGGAAGTACCTTGGAAATATAAGTGGAACTAGTAAATTTGTATTAGTATTTGAAAAGTAACTTTTAGATTTAAAGATAAAATATACATCATTTTGATAAAATTATGTATGTTTAAATATTGGAGTCCATTATGGTAGCTTTACAACAAAAACAACTTTTTGATGAAATTGAGGTTTTACCAATAGATTTAAAAACAAAAATTGTTGATAAAATATTGAATAGTATTAATCCTACAGATAAGTCAATAGATGACTTATGGATACAAGAGGTTAATAAAAGAAAAAATGAAATTGAATCTGGAAGTGTTAAGCTTGTTGATGGTGATGAAGTTTTTAAAAAAATATCTCAAAGATTTTAGTGATAAAGATTTTTATGAACTACTAAGCTAAGCTACAAATTTTATGGCAAAAAGTAAAATGATAGAAATATACATAAAATAATGCTAAAATAAGTATTACTGACTTTTTATTTGAACAGCACTGGAAATATATTATGTATAAACTAAATAAATTAACACTAAAACAAAGAGAAGAACTTTTTAGACAGCTTCGTATTTCTATTACGCACCACTCAAACGCGATGGAAGGGACAACTCTCTCTTTTGGTGAAACAAAAGAATTACTTGAACATGGAAATACTGCTGGAGATAAACCACTACACGAGCAACTTGTTATCTTGGGCTTTGCAAAAGCTTATGATGTAATAGTTCGTGAGGCTACTAATAAAGAAAATATTATTGATAGTAGTTTTATAAAAGATATACATTCGATTATATTTGAAGATGCACTGCATGTAGCACCACAATTTGTTTCTAAACCTATCGGAGCATATAGACTCGATGAACGGTATATAAAAGGTGTAAATATAAAATTATCAGCACCAAATAAAATTTCAAATGACATTGAAAATCTACTTTATAGATTTAATAGCAATAACATGAGCTTAGAAGATATTGCAGAGTTTCATATCTTATTTGAAAGAGTACATCCATTTGCCGATGGTAATGGAAGAGTTGGAAGATTGATAATGGCTTTTCAAGCTATTCAAAATAATATTGTTCCACCTCTTATTGAAAATGAGCACAGAAGTGAATACTTAACCTCTATTAATGATAAAAATAAACTTTTTAAGTTTATCGATGAGAGCATTCAAAACAGTATGAACTTACTAAACTAAAAAGTACAAAGAATCATTAGTGTGAGAAGATGCAGAAAAATTGAGGAACGAAATTATGAAAAAATAACGTAACCCCCTCATTACCCACACCAAGCCCCCTTTAAGCCAATAACAATCTGCCAAAAAAACCTCTTATTTTTCTTCACATTTTACTTCATTTTTCACCTGCCTGACTACCCGTTTTAGCTATAATATCACTATGAAAGAAGAGCTGATATCCATAGAAAAACTATTAGAATTAACTACAATCTTCTGGTATAGGTATTATTGAACTAAAATCAAATCCTTATGAGAGTAAGATATTATTTCAATCAAAATTTAAAGAGTTAGATTTTAAGACTATCGATAAATTATGTAAAGTCAATGCAAAATATGAAAACTTTATAGAGTTAACTGAAAGAATGTTAACAATAGATGACAGAAACTATCAATCTGTGGAAAATGAATTAAATAGTTTTTGTGATGATTATTTTGAAAATGATTCGCAGGTTTTAGAGTATTGTAAAAAAACATTTTATACCATTTGATGAATATGAGGAGATGGAATAATGCAAAAACAAGATATTTTAAATTATTTGGAATCAAACCAAGAGTATTATCAAAATCAATTTGGAGTACAATTTATCGGCTTATTTGGTTCATTTGCTAGAGATGAAGCAAATGAAAATAGTGATATAGATATTTTGTATAAAATTGAAAAAGATAAAAAACTATCAATATTTAAGTATCTCAAATTAAATAAGCAACTTGAAGATTTTTTTCATAAAAAAATTGATTTAGTAAGAGATGAAACATTAAAGCCAAAAATAAAAAGTTATATTCAAAAGGATTTAACTTATGTTTAAAAGCAACAGGGATTATAAACTTTATATTGAAGATATATCTTATGAATGTAAAAATATTAAGAAATTTGTTGAAAATATAACTTATGATGAGTTTACAGAAAACTTGGAAAAAGTTTATGCAGTAGCTAAAGCTTTTGAAAATATTGGTGAAGCAGTCAAAAATATACCAAAAGAACTTACAGAAAAATATCCTGAAATTCCTTGGAATGAAATAGCTAAGATGAGAGATGTTTTAACTCATCATTATTTTGGAGTAGATGATAAGGTTTTGTGGGATACTTTAGGTGATGATTTTGATGAATTTGAAAAAACTGTTAATGATATGGTAACCAAATTGGATAACAAATCCTAGAAATTGAACAAGGCTATACTGCGAAAATACTGAGTATTTATCACCAAAAGTAAGTTAAATAGTAAACCAAATTTTACTAATTTATATCGCCTTGTCACTTAACATAGTCGTTGCATGAAATACACCCTTCAATATAAAGCATATCATCAGAAAATAAGCATTTTAAAAATTTTTAACCAAACTCAACCGCTATAGTGGTTGAGTTGAACTATCTTTTAAAATGTCAGCGTATACTTCAGATAGTAACTGTTGCCAAACATACCAAATTCGCTGCCGGATGGTCCGTTTTGGATCAAGGCGCCGAGTGTGAGTGTATTGTTGTCATTGAGTGTATAGGTGAGTGATGGGGAGATGAAACGGGAATTTTCCGTGTTGAAACTCTCGATATAGAGCAGTGAGCCGGAGAGATAGATCGTAAAATCATAATCCATCGTCGCCCCGAGATAAAAGTGAGACATCAGCAGATTGCCCCGCATCGCTGCTTCCTGGTTGGCGATGATATCAGCATAGCTGAAAGTCTCAGAGCTGTAGAGCGCTTCGATCGTCAGGTTGACCCCCTCCCGAAAAGCATAGTCTGCACCCAAGATCCCCTGAAACAATGCATGCTCCTTCATCACGCCTTCGACTGTATAGAGATCTGTTCTGAACCAGGCACCTTCACTGCGAAGCTGGATGCCTGTATCGCCCAGATCACCCTCGATCGTATAGCTTGCCATTTTTGTCTGGTCAGACGTGATGGCATTGAGCGAAACATCGACGGCACCGATGGTGGTTTTGTAGCCGACAGCATATTTGAAACGCTTGTCTTCTCTCTGACTGACAGCCCCATAGAGTTGTGACTGGTCACTGAAATAGTGAGCACCATAGAGCGCCATCACTCCGTAGGTCTCATCAGGCTCCAGCGCATAAGTATTGCGGGGTGTGAAGAGATTGGAGGGTGTCCAGATATGCCCTACTCCCATCGTGATATTCTGGAGGCCCAGCACGACACGGGTTTCGCCATCGTCATATCCCCCGTAGAGGCGATAGAGACGCGCGGCGGCAGCACCATGGCCATAATCACGATACCTTGTCTGTGTCCTGAAGGGCGTATCTGACACATAGCCCTGAACCCACTCAAAAGAGAGAGAGTCGATATAGGACTCTCCGAGATAGTTGACGCCATCCCCTATCGCCGTGACAAACCAGGCATCCTCTTTCCAATCCCCATAGAACCTCAAGCGGTTATAGTTGTACGCATACCGCATATCTTCTGTGGGGATCAGCGAAGCCTGAGAGAGGGTGAAGTTGGTATTTTCGCCCCGCCACTCAAATGCTGCGCAGAGCAGCGCAGGCAAAAAGAGGCAGAGCACTATTTGACCTCTCTTCATCAGACCAGCGCCCCGTCATCGAGCATGATCACACGTCTGGCATTCTCTACGACATAGGCATCGTGCGATGAAAAAAGGATCGTGATGCCCTCTTTTTCATTGAGTCTTTTCATCATCTCCATCAATTTGATCGAATTTTTACTATCGAGATTTGCAGTCGGCTCATCTGCTAAAATGATCTTGGGCTTGGAAGCGACGGCTCTGGCGACGGCCACACGTTGCTGCTGTCCTCCGCTGAGCAGACTGGGCAGTGTATCGAGCTTCTCCTCGATCTGCAGGATGGAGGCCAGCTCGTGGACTCTCTGCCTGATCTCCTCTGCGGGATATCCCTGCAGACGCATCACAAAACCGATATTTTCTGCGACCGTCAAGACCGGCACCAGGTTGTAGGCTTGAAAAACAAAACCCATCTGTGTGAGTCGGATCTCTGTCTTCTCTCTGGGCGAGAGGTGTGCGATCTCTCTCTCTTCGAGCCAAATCTCCCCGGAAGTGATCTCATCGAGAACCCCTATGGCGTTGAGGAGTGTTGTCTTGCCGCATCCTGACGGGCCGTTGATGACACTGAACTCTCCCCTCTCTATCTCCAGTTCGATACTCTTGAGCGCATGAACCTCTCGGGGTTCTCCCTGATAAAAATACTTATTGACGTGTTTGAGTTTGATCATTGTGCATCCCTGATAACCTCTACGGGGTTGAGTTTTTTCAGCCTTCTCAGGGGCAGTATTACACTGAGAAGCGACGCCAGCAGTATGGCAAAAAATGTCGAGACGAAGTAGGAAGCTTTGATCGTCGCATAAAGTGTACTCTCCATACCAAAGGATTCCAAACCTTCAGAAAACGCTCTCAGATCCATACCATGGATCTGCAGATAGCTCAAGAGTACAAAACCCAACAAAGCCCCCAGCAAATAGCCGGCAAAGCCCAAAAAGAGAGCCTCCATCATAATCTGAAAGCGTATATAGCGATAGGCATAGCCGATACTGAGCAGTATCCCAAACTCCCTGATCCTGTCGAGAATAGAGACATACATCACCCCCAGTATCCCGACAAAGACGACGACCATCACGATACCAAAGGTAATCGCGTTGAAGATATCCATCATCGACTGCATCTGCTTGAGCTGCGGATAGAGCTCGATAAAGGTATAGACCTTCAGATCGGGAAAGAGATTCTGGATCTCCTTTTTGAGCAGTGGATCGTTCTCGCCGCTGCTTCTCAGGGCGATCTGTGTCGCAGACCCCGGATCGAGACCCAGGAAAGCGGCGACTCGCTCTCTGGGCAGATAGATCCCCCTCTCATCCAGAGAGAGATTTGTCGTGCGGATGATCGCTCGGACACGCAGGGCGATCGACTGTATATTGAGCTGACTGTCCTGTGCCGTGAAGATCACCTTGGAGCCTATTTTCAGCTTCAGCTTCCTGGCCAATTCACTCCCGACAAACGTGCCGTTTTTTCCAAAATCCAAACGCCCCTCTTTGAGAAAATCACCGAACTTTCCAAACGCTTTCTCGCTCTCCAAATCTATCCCGATAGCCCGAGAGGGATTTGACTTGGTCGCCGTCTGGGCCAATCCATCGACCTGGAGTCGATAGAGAGCCGTCCTCACTCCCGGTATCTTCTGCAGACGTGCGACTTTTTCTCCGGCATCTTCAATACGGTATCGGATATCATTCTCCAGGCGATACCTGGGTGCATAGAGGCTGATCTCGCCGCTGTCGCTGCGTATCGACTTGTCGATCATATGCAGAGACATTCCGTCATACAAACCCTCCAGACCTACCATCACGCCCATACTCATCCCGATCATCACGATCAGAAGCAACGCACGACTCTTTCTCAAAAAGGCATTTTTCAAGGCAATAGCAAAGATCGTCCTAAACATGGCGCATCGCCTCCACAGGTGTAAAGGAGCGGACATAGAGCATCGGATAGAGGATGCTCAGAAGATTGAGCGCAAAGACCAGTGCTGCATTCCATCCGATCGTCAAGGGAGAAAAACGTGTCGGTACCGTATCAGAGACAACCCCATACTGCTTGTACATCTCACTCATGCCGGGGATGACGATGGGATGGATCTCGAAATAGTAGGCAGTATAGGCACCCAGAGGAACAGCCAGCGCCAGTGCTGCCAGTGTCAGGATGATGATCTCATCCAGCAGCAGTCTGTCGATCGCCCGATCGCTCAGCCCGATACTCTTGAGTACGCCGAACTCTCTGATACGGGTACTGACATTGATAAAACCATAGATCATCACGACGAAAAAGATCACGAGAAAAAAGAGCGACATGGAGATATAGCCAAAGAGCGAATCGATCTTCATCAACTCGACCATCGACTTCATCAGTTCCTGCCAGGTGTAGACCCTCAGATCTTCAGGCAACTTTTGGGCGACCTCCTCTGCGATACGATCATTCTCCTCCATCTCATTGACATTGGCGACGATGTAGCTGGCACTGCTGCGTGAGAGGAAAATCTCATCAAAATAGTCACGATTCATAAAAGCACTCTGATTGTCAAAATCATACATACCTGTCTTGAAAGTACCGCAGACTTTGAAGAGCTCCGCGACAAAAGAGTAATCGATAGCACTCCCCACGAAGCTCACTTCATCACCGATTTTGACTTGCAATTTTTTCCCCAGTTCACTGCCGATATAGAGGCATGCTCCTTTGGAGTCATAGACGCCCTCTTTGAGCGCTTTTTTCAACTCGGAGAGCTTTGCTTCTTTCTCAAAATCCACACCCGTCAGCATCATCGCCGCCGAACGCTCCCCAGAGGATGCGATCCCGTATGTCTCTACTCTGGCGCTATAGGCTCTGATCCCCCGAGTATTGTCCAGCAGGTTGAACACTTTTTGTGTATCATTGATCAGATAGTCATATCCCCCCTCCTCGCGATACTCTTTTTGGTAGATCTGCATCGATCCGGTATAGACATCGAGTGCATTTTTGAGCATGCTGCTGTGAGAGCCATCCATAAAAGCCACATAGACGATGAAGAAATAGGCTGAAAAAAAGGTCAGCAAAAAGGTTGTGATCGAACGGCCCTTATAGAAAGAGAGATTTTTGAGTGCCAATCCAACCATCGCGGCATCTCATCTCGAAAAGCGTTTGAGGGCGCTCTTGCTGAAATAGGCTTGGCTGATCACACCATCGTATGTCGCACGCTCTATCTTGATCGTCGTCATATGGCCCTTTCTGTTGAATGGCTTGACCCGCCATACTGTAGGAAGAAAATAACGACCGAACTGCTTGACGCCGCTATAGGTAAAAACCCTCACCTTGCTGCCATCTTCATCATAAAAAATATCTTTGACTTCCGTATAGTGTGTCGTATCAATCTGACTGACGATCTTACCCCAGACGACAGCAGCATTGGGCTTTGGAGTCAATTCGATCGTTACGATCGATCCCTTTTTGCCCAGGAGCTTTGCGTGGTAATCATCGACGATGGAGCTCTGCTTGACCATATCGTCATTGGTGATATCACTGCCCATCCAGTTTTGCAGCATCATCGAAGGCGGTATCTTGATCGTACGCTCAATCCGGGGGATATATTGCCACATTTGACCATCGAGATTGAGAAAGGTAATACCCCTATCCTTTGAAGGTGCGAGGATTTTGACAAAGCTTCTCTTCTTGCCTTTGGCCCAGCTCTCCATCTCCATGGATCGCGTGTGGCCACCCGATTGTATCACCATCTTGAGTTTCATGTAGACACTTTTGCCGCGCATATTCTGATCGACTTTATGGATGATATCATTCGCCTCATCAGCCTGCAACGGCAACACTATCAATGCCAGGAGAATTGCTATTTTTTTCATGTTCAGTAACCTTTTTATGTTTAACTATCCACACTCAAACATACTATCCTATTGTACACTCTGTTTTGCAAAAATAAGCTAATAGACTAAATGTCAAATTGTAATATTTATGAGGAAAAAGATATGATAACAGTAAAATGATGGTCAAAGGAGTTTTGAGAATGGATGGGATGATGAAAATAACGTATACGATACTCTGTGAAAGTGATGTCAACAAAGAGATAGGACTTGAAGTGATTCTGGGCAACGAAAAGGTACTCAAAGCAATCAAAAGTGAATTTGCCAAAGGGCTGAGAAATATCCAGCTCTCCGCCAAAGAGGAGACGAGCATCATCGTCAAAACCGAGAAAAATGCGTTTGAGTTTATGGCAAGCAAGAATGACTTTGCCGATCTGCTTGAGCTGGCAGAAGAGGATGCCCGAAAGAACAAACGGCTCAAAAAGGGATGTGACGGGATAGAACTGATCGATATAGCCACCATAGACTGAGATTTGGGTATACTTCGGCTATGAAAATTTATGCATACTCTCACGAGCCGATCGCTTTTGAGTTCGAACAGACTATCGAGCGTTTTGAAGTAGAGGAACTCCCTCTCTTCCGTTTTACAGGGAAGGGGAACTTTCTGATCCTCAAGATCAAAAAGAGAGATATGAGTACTTGGAAACTGATCCATGTCCTCTCCAAAGCTACCGGATTAAACGAACGTGATATCGGCTACGCAGGCCTCAAAGATAAGAGTGCCACTACGATTCAATATATTTCGATACCCAAACAGGCAGAAAGAGAGCTCAAAAATCTCACTACGGAGAAGATTGAGATCCTGGAAAAAACCTACAACAAAGCACCGATCAAGATAGGTCAGCTCAAAGGAAACAGCTTTTCCATTATCCTGCACAATGTCACGGTCTCAGCGGCTGAGATGATCCAAAAAACAGCAGAAGAGATGGCACGAAAAGGTATCCCCAACTATTTCGGCTACCAGCGCTTCGGTGAAGATAGTCGAAGCTACCTCCAGGGAAAACAGATCGCCAAAAGCGGCAAGCGGCTCAAAGGTGCCAAAGAGAAACTGCTCGTCGCCGCCTATCAGGGTCACCTCTTCAACAACTGGCTCACAGAGCGCGTGAAACTCTCCAAAGTCATCACGACACACGCACCGCAGGAGGCAGCCAAAGTCTTGGTCTATCCTGAAGCCTTGGTCAAGATGCTCTCCAAGGAGCCGCAGTTTTTCAAACTCTTCATCGGTGACCTGATGCTCCCCTATCCTCATGGCAAACCGCAATATCTCAAAGATATGATTCAGGCCTCCAGGCGCTTCGGGGAAAAAGCTATCGCCCCCACCGGTCTCATCTGCGGCTCGCATGCACTGCGTTCCCAGAGTGATGCCTACCATCTCGAAGCGAAGTATGATGACGATGAACTCAGCTCCCTCAGAGGCGATCGTCGTTTTGCCTGGATCTGGCCGGAGTATATCACAGGCCGACATGATCCCCGGACCAAAGCATACACGATCGGTTTCACACTCCCCAAAGGCGCCTATGCGACGACCTTCCTCGAAGAGATAGGCAAAAAGGAGCTGAAGCCTGCCATCGAAGCAGAGAGATAGCGCATGACATATCAGGAGTGGTTTGAAGAACATGCCAAGAAGCACGCAGATATTGTCAAAAGTCTGCCAGATCTCTCCAAGGATGAGCTGATCGCCTATTTTGATTTTGACCATATGAAAGTAGCACATCCCGATTTCTGCCCACTCTATCCCAAAGACCAAAAGTGCCACGATATGGAAAAGCTCAACTGCTACTTCTGCGCCTGCATGCACTTCCGGTTTGATGACAACGGTATCAGGGAAGAGAGTGGCAAAGTACTCTACAGCTATTGCAGTATCGAATCAAAAAACAGTGCACGCTTTGAAGACAAGCAAAGCATTCACCAGGATTGCTCCAACTGCAAAGTACCGCACAAACAGCATGTCATCGAGAAGTACTTTTCCAGAGATTGGAAAGAGGTGATGAAGGCGTGCAATTTGAAGCACTAAAAAAGATTTTACTCTATAGGAATTTTAAGGAGTCAAAAGATGCGATATGTAAAAAATTTACTGATACTGTTCCCTTTGGCCTTTTTGCCTCTATCGGCAGAAAAAGCATCGACTCTGGATATTCTGAGCGTCAAGGAGAAAGTTGTCCCCAATGTTCCTTCTTTTTTCGTGGATTATAGGGGAGAGGCTCTCAAATGCTATCCCATTCGATATATAGATCACAAATTAGGTGGGCGCCAAATAGAGTACCGATGCATCAAAAAAGATATCGATATCACACCTGAAGAGATTGATAGCTTTGCGAATAACGGAGAGGCGACCGGTACAGACGAAACCGAGAGGATGAAAGAGGAGATAAAGTATAAAAAAAATATCGGAACGATGTATACCGTAACGATCGCAGAAAGAAATGCCTATAGTCCCTGGAAGGCAAGCATTTTAGCAAAAAGAGAGCTTGAGAATGGTCTCTTTTATCGTTATTTCAGCGTGTTGCTTCCCGCCAAACTCTATATCAGTGCGCGCCCCCAGTATGCAGGCTCAAAAAATGAGCAGGGGATGGAGTGGAAGGACGGCGGTTCAAGAGGCGGTTTTTTTTATTACTACAAGTTTGACAGCGGATATGATCTGATTTTACAACACGAGGCAAAAATCAACTGGAGTAATGTCTCTTCTTTTGTCAACCTCTCCAGCAACTCAGAATCAACAAGACGCTTGCAATATATCACTGTCAGTAAAGACGATATAGGTATTTTGGGAGGAAAATATTGGTCACCCTATTATGATATTGCGGGTATGACTGATCATTTTATGGCATTTGGAAGTGAAGCAGCCGGCGCATTTAATGATGCCGGGGACGGGGGTGCTTCCGGCACAGGAAGATCCAACAGAGCCATTCAGGCATATATTGGCAACTATAATGATTTTCGTATCAGACTTCAATATCAGCCTGCACATCATCCAAACAACGGCATCAATTCCGATTATGCTTATGGTTTAGCGGGTAGCTTCATCTACAGTGGATGGCAAAACACAAAAGTCGGTGCTTCTGTCGCATACGGCAAGTTCGAGCAGATTACACCCCAGATGGAGGCGATAGGGATACAAGGCAATGATCTCTCTTATATCGCAGGCATCTCTTATACCTGGAAGGATCTCACTCTCAATGCTAACCTCTCATATACCAAAAATCATATGAATGACGACCAGGGTATCTATTTTGACGGGGTCGGTGCGGAACTCTATATGCGCTATGATATCAGCGGTACAATACGACTTGCTGTCGGAGGAAACTGGCTCTACCCCAGGGATAGCAGCTACAACGGAAGGTACAATATCAGAAAACCGATACTCTCCTTGCAGTACACCTTCGGTAAAAAAAACTATGATGATCTTGTTTATATCGAAGTCACTTCCCCGAAAGGCCATACAGCCAGCGGAGAAAGTATCGAAACGAAAGTTGCGGTAGGTTTGCGATATATGTTCAATTTATGGTAAATCGGTATCAATTTTCTCTTTTGGCTTGTCGCTTCCTTAAGACGAATAGAAATATAAAAAAGCTATGATAGTGCACCATTACCGCACAATAGGGATATGAAAAATGCAGATGATACTGAAACTCTTGTTGCCAATCACACTCTTGTTCCTGGGAGGATGCAACGTATCCGAACTCTCCTACCGAAATAACACATTGGCACTTCAGGTGGATAAAAATCATCTGGAGTTTAACGGAAAAACACTCTATCAGCATAGAGACAGTTTTGGGAATTTGTATCTGACCCAGGAGATGATCAGACTCAAAAATGGTGATCAGGTCGCCTACGAAAAGGTGGTTTTAGATCCTTTGTATGAGTTCAATCTAATACCTTTGCAGACGATACAGGTTCTTTTCAATACCAGAATTATCGATCAGATCTATTTTAAAAGCTCTTTCTACCTACTGCAATTGACGCTGAAAGATGGCAAGGTGCTCAATATGGCTCTTGATCTGTCCGATGACCAGACCATGTCATATGTCTATGGAATGCCGACATCTTCTCTCAAGAAGATGCTCAAAAAGCTTGATCCTCAAATGACACCGAAAACAATGACGGATCATGTCATAACGATACCGCAAAACAGTCATGCATTCCTGAGTCATTGGAGTGTCCAGATCGTACAGCTGACACCACTACTCACCCCATTGCGCTATCTTTCGGGGGTTCTGTAGAAATTTTCAACCTATCTGGAAGTGACAGCTTCAGCGTCACCGAATAAGCACGGTAATCCACTTTTAATATGCTAAAGTTGTAGCCTGTTCAAGTCAGCGGTATAAGGATTAAATATATGGAGTCTCACTGGAAATTTGTATTGAATGACTGTATAGGCATGATGATCGAGACGGTCTTATGAGTTTTGGGATTATTGTCGGGACAGTAAGCCACCTGTCGATTCTTCTGCTTGTCATCGTACGCATCCTGACTCGGCCCCATCGGCAGCCGGCTTCCCGGATCGCATGGATCGTCGTTGTCATATCCCTTCCCATTCTGGGGATATTGGCCTATATCGGTTTCGGAGAAGTCAATATCGGCCGGAAGCGTGTAGAGAAACTGCGCAAGATCATTGAAAAAATGCGCCAAGATCTGTCTGTGGTCAGCAGAACCGAACCCCATCTCGCTACCGAGACCCCCAAAGCTTTCACTCCGGTCTTTGCTGTCGGAAGATCCATCAACGGCTTCCGGCCTGTTGGAGGTAACAGTGCATCGCTTCCCGTAGATTCCAATGCTTCCATAGACTCGATTGTGTCCGATATCGATGCGGCAAAAGAGCATGTGCATCTGAGTTTTTATATCTGGCTCTCGGATCACAACGGTCTCAAGGTTGTCGAAGCCCTCAAGCGGGCTGCTGCCAGAGGTGTGACTTGCAGAGTGATGGCGGACGATATCGGTTCCCGCGAGATGGTACGCTCCCGCTACTGGAAAGAGATGGGGGAGGGAGGCGTCAGACTGGCAGTACTGCTTCCTATAGGCAATATTCTGCTGCGGCCATTCCGAGGACGGGTCGACCTGAGAAATCACCGGAAAATCGTCGTCATAGACAATAGCATTACCTACAGCGGGAGCCAGAACTGTGCCGATCCCGAATTTCGTCTCAAACCGAAGTATGCCCCATGGGTGGACATCATGATGCGATTTGAGGGCCCGGTGGCAAGGCAAAACCAGTATGTCTTCACCAGTGACTGGATGCTCCATACCGATGAGAGTCTTTATGACCTTTTGCTCCAACCGGTTGCGATGCCGACAGAAGAGGGCTTCTCTGCACAGGTGATCGCCACGGGACCGACGGAACG
>JANTGA010000039.1 GCA_024763175.1 Sulfurovum sp. | reverse complement strand
TGCTATCATTTCTGTTGACGCTTTTGATCTATTTCCTGTTTATCGTGTTGTGGCGCCACTACGCTTCTGTATTTCCTGCCTTATCCCCTCAGCAAACTGTCAGTGAAATCTCTCTGGATTTAAGTGAATTTGTCAAAGAGCCGGAAATGGCGAATACTCCGGTGCTCGAAGAGGAAGCAGCCAAAGAAGAGGCAGAAGTGCGGGAAAAACCAGAAGAGCCCATGGCAGAAAAAGAGCCGGAAGCGCCAGAGGAGATCATCCCGCAGAAGCCACTTCTGGCTCCTGATCTTGCGCCCAAAAAAAAGAGATCGTCTCACCACTGCCCAAACCCCCCCAAAAGAGTGACAGCCAAGAAGAAAAAAAGTGTCAAAAAAGCCAGGAAGCCACAACACGCTGTCCATACACGGCGTACTTCCGGCAGCCAAAAAAGAGGAAAGCATAAAACCCAAAGCAGCAGCAGAGGGAGCAGCCAATTTCTGGCACGCCTCAAAGCGACGATCAACACCAACAAAGTCTATCCCGCTGCTGCCCGCAAAAGAGGAATGCAAGGGCGGGTCAAAGTCCACTTTCGTGTGACAGCGAGAGGGAAAATCGCCAACCTCAGTGCCAAAGGCCCGAGAATATTTGTCAATTCTGCAAAATCTGCTGTCAAAAAATCATTTCCCATTTCGACCAGAGGGGCTTCTCTGCCTCTGAATGTAACCTTGACGTTGAATTATCGCCTGAAAAGCTAAGTGTAGATTTTCCTTAACAGATAATTAACAATTCTTTATCATACTTATTTCCAGCAAAAGATCAAGGAAAAGAAGGGATAAGGAAAATGAAAAAAACACTCTACCTCTCAATCGTATGTGCTTCGATGCTCTATGCAGCAGAGGCACAACTGGGTACGATCGATGTCGAAGCACAGATCGATACCGAAGTGGTCAAAGATGTACATGGTGAAGATATCAAATCTGCCGATGTGGCGGATGCCTTGATGAAGCAGTCTCCCAGCATCTCGCTGGTAAGAAGAAGCGGTATCGCCAACGATATCATCATCAGAGGGCAGAAGAAAGACAATATCAATGTCACGATCGATGGCGCCAAAGTCTGCGGTGCCTGTCCCAACCGTATGGACCCTCCCATATCGCATGTGCTGACCAACAACATCGACTATATCACGATCGAAGATGGGCCGTTTGATGTTGAAAGCTTTGGTGCGCTCAGTGCAGATGTCAAAGTCAAAACACGCAAGCCAAGCAAGGCATTCACAGGGGATATCGGGCTCAACTTTGGAAGCTGGGATTACAAGAAGGTGTCGGCTATGGCCAGCGGAGGCTTTGATACTGTGAGGTTTCTGATCAGTGCGTCCGGTGAGCGCGGCGGGCAATACAGAGATGGGGATGGTAATGACTTTTATCAGCAGGTAAACAACTACATGGCCAAGGGTCTCAACGGTGATCCTGAACACGATAAAAAAC
Source organism: Sulfurovum sp. (assembly GCA_024763175.1). Lineage (GTDB taxonomy): Bacteria > Campylobacterota > Campylobacteria > Campylobacterales > Sulfurovaceae > SZUA-451. The sequence goes on along the minus strand of JANTGA010000039.1, from coordinate 14,424 downwards.
TTAAAGCGCAGGCATACAAGCCAGCAGACAGCGATATGGACGCTTTTACCAAAAAGACAGCAATGGCAAAGATGTTCTGGGATTTGACAGATACGCAGCAGCTCAGACTGAGCTATACCGGCAACAGAAGCGATGAGGTGCTCTATCCCAATACGCCTATGGATGCGATCTATGATAACTCCAATATCTACAATGCCGAGTACACTGTCAGAGAGTTGGGCCGCTACTCGAAGAAGCTCGATATCCAGATCTACAAGTCGGATGTCGACCATCCTATGTCCAACTTCTACAGAAAAGTTTCCGCTGCGAAGCCGATGAAAAACTGGTTGACAACTGATATGAGAGGTGTGACAATCAAAAACCGTTTTGATCTTGATAGTCATGAAATAACCATAGGAATCGACTCCAGCCTGCGAAACTGGGATGGTGCCTACTATGATGCGAATGACCTGTTTAAGGGTGTCAGTATCCCTGATGTGGATACGAAAAATATCGCTTTTTTTGCAGAGGATAAAATTTCGCTTGAGAAGTTTACCGTTGATCTTGGGCTTCGCTATGACGATACATCGATTACGCCGACAGGGGCTCTGCCGGAGAACGATTATAATGCTTTGGGCGGCCATATTGTCGGCAGCTATCATCCCGATGAAAATTCAAAGCTCTATCTGGGCATAGGGCGATCCTCCCGAGTACCGGATGCCAAAGAGCTCTACTTTCAAAAAGCGGGAAAAGTACTCGGAACGCCCAATCTGGATCTTGTGAGCAATACGGAGATCGACCTGGGAGCCAAAAAGCAGTTCGAGAATGCTACGGTAGAGGCCAAGGTTTTCTATAGTATGCTGGGAAATTTTATCTTCTACAATGCTGATAAAATGACCCATCGTTTTGAAAACATGGATGCGACGATCTATGGTTTTGAGTTGAGTGGCACCTATGTGGCTACCGACTCGATCTATCTTGACTTTGGGTTGGCTTACCAGAGAGGCAAAAAGGAGCATCCTCTGAGTGGACAGAGTGAAATCAATATGCCGGAAATCCCGCCCATGAAGCTGACGGCAGCGATCAATTATGACTATGATGCCACAGCAAACCTGAGAGCTGAAGTTGTTGCAGCGCATCGCTGGGACAATGTGGATAGTGAAAATGGTGAGCAGCTGCTTGCGGGTTGGGGGATTGTCAATTTGAAAGGCAGAAAAACACTCTACGACGCTTTGGAGTTGACACTGGGCGTGGACAACCTGTTCGATAAAACCTATGCCGTGTCCAATACGTACCAGGATCTGACTCTGATCAGTGGAGGTACAGGCGAAGTGATGCTGATGAATGAGCCAGGCCGATATTTCTACGCGAATCTCAGTTATAAATTCTAGACCTATTCCGCAACAAGTCTACTGGTAACTCTGGATAAATTAACACAAATTTAACACAAGATAACGATAATGGCATATCGAAAACAGAAGGAAGAAAAGATGAAAAAGATTCTGATCACACTGTTGGCCATGGGAGCCCTCTTGACGCTTGCCAATGCCGAGATGAAATGTGCTGCGGGCAAATGCGGGGCGGCTATGAAGTCGTCTGATAAGCCCAAAACGATGACGAAAATGTTCCAGGCAGTACCAAAAGGTCAGGCGACTCTCCTGCAGAAAGGTGATGCAAAGATCTTCTGTCCCGAATGTGGCATGACACTGCCGATGTTTTATAAGACAAATCACGTTGCGACTGTCGACGGCAAAGTGAAGCAGTATTGCTCCATTCACTGCGTGGTAGAAGACATGAAAAAAGGCTCCAAGCTGGAAGATGTCAAAGTGGTCGATGTCAACAGCCTCAAGTTTATCCCTGCTGATAAAGCCTTCTATGTTGTCGGAAGCAGCAAAAAAGGAACGATGACCATGATCAGCAAGTATGCCTTTGCTTCCAAGGTCAATGCTGAAGCTTTCGCCAAGGAAAATGGCGGTGACGTCGTTGACTACAAAGGTGCCCTGAAAGCGGCAGAAGCGGATTTTGACAAAGATAGTGCAATGATTGCCAAAAAGCAGAAGATGATGGCAGACAAGGGCGCGATGATCTATGAAAAAAGATGCAAGAAGACAGACGAGCAGTTCGAGACAGTCTCTGCAGCCAAAGCCTTTATCCTGAAGAACAAGCTCTGTGAAGGTGTCAAGGGAAAAGAGCTTCAGGCAGTCGGACTCTATCTGAAAAACAGATAAAAACAGTGAAGAGCGGTGGCATGTCCATTTTTTACGGATATATGAAACTCCTGATCCTGTCTGCCCTCATGATGACTTCTTTTCTCCAGGCCCAGACAGTGAGCCAGGCTAAAGTCGTCAAGCTTTCCAGAAAAGGCAAAAAGATCGTCGATACCCTCTGTAAGCGGGAGTTGCTCCCTGATCCCTCGGGAACGATCGAGCAGTTGATCGATAAGATCAGGCAATCCCAGGCCTGTCCCGTCCTCCCCCAGTCCAGACTGGAGGCAGTTGCTTACTATCTGAGCAATGGCAGTATGAAACTTTCTGCAAAGCATATCGCTGTGCCGGGGAGTGCAAAATGTCCGGTGTGCGGTATGTTTGTCAGCAAGTATCCCAAGTGGGCTGCGCTGATGGTCATCGATGGCAAGGAGTACTACTTCGACGGGGTCAAAGATATGATGAAGTACTATATCTTCGACGGAGATTTTCCCTACGACCGAAACAAGATCACTGTGATGCGTGTGACTGATTTTTATACGATCGAAGGTATCCCGGCCAAAAAGGCTTATTATGTGCTTGGGTCGAGCCTCTTTGGGCCGATGGGCAATGAGTTGATTCCTTTCAAGACAGAAGAGGCAGCCAAAAACTTCATGCATGATCACCAGGGAGAAGCGATCCTGCACTTCGATCAGATAACACCCAGGATCGTCATGGCGCTTGACGGTATCGAGCAGGAGTAGAGCCCGATGATCAAGCTGTTTTATCTGTTGGGCAGCCTGCTTTTTTTCTTGCTTGCTTCCGTGGCCACACACTATACGCTGGTCAATAAGAAAAATGTGGCAGATGATATCAGCCATGCGGCAAGCCTCAGTCGGATCTCTTCGCTCTCCTTGAGTGTTGCCTGGTATGAGCCGAGACTGCGAGGGATCGATCGGATAGGCAATGCCGCCTATCCCGAGATGATGCCTCTTGAGAAGATGGATTTTGTCTATGCGCAGTAGTCCTTTTTTCTATTTTCTGACACTTGAATTTTTCAAAGAGCGCAAAAAACATATCGGTGTGATCAGTATTTCGCTGGTGATCCTTTTTTTGCTCAGCAGTGTGCTCTTTATCTCCTCGTCTATTCGTCACTCGCTGGCGAAGACCATAGCGTGGGAGCCTGACTTTGTCGTGCAGCGCGTTCAGGGTGGCGAAAGAGTGGATCTTCCGGCAGCCTGGATCGACGAGATCATAAGTATCCATGGGATTGAGGAAGTGACACCGCGTGTCTATGGCCGCTACTTTTTTAAATCCAAGGAGAACTCCGCCTTGATCATAGGGGTAGACTTCATGGATGAGCAGAGTCATCGGGCACTGCGCAAAATGATGGATGATACAGATTTGAAGCAATTTCTGCAGGGGGACAAAATGCTGGTCGGAGAGGGTGTGTCAAACTACCTCAAAGCACATTTTTATCCCAGGGATTACACCTTTTTGACGCCCAAAGGGGAATTCAAAAAGGTGGAAATTTTCAAAATACTGCCCTCCGGGGGTAACCTGCTCTCCAATGATATGATTATCATGCCGATTGCGCTGGCTCAGGAGGTTTTGGGGCTGAATGAGGAAGAGGTGAGCGATATCGCCTTCAACGTCCCCAATGATGACGAGTGGGCGAATGCAGCAGACAAAGTCAGCGCGCTTCACTACGATCTGCGCGTGATAAACAAAGAGGATATCGAGAAAGCCTATGAAAATCTCTACAACTATAAAGGCGGCATCTTTCTGATCCTTTTTCTGATCACGATGGTGACCTTTATGCTGATCCTCTATCAGCGCTATGCCATGGTTTATTCGAGTGAGCGGCGGCATATTGGTTTGCTCAGGGCGCTGGGCTGGAGTATCCATGATGTCTTGAAGCTGAAGTTTTTTGAGACGATGATGGTTGTTGTTGTCTCCTTTGTGCTGGGTGTGACGCTTGCTTATTTTTATGTCTTTGTGCTGGGTGCGCCTCTGCTGAGAGAGATCTTCCTGGGCGGCGCCAATCTGCACAACAAGGTTACCCTGGTGCCGGTGCTGGACTTTACTGTACTGAGTACTATTTTTTTGATCTATGCGGTTCCTTTCGTTTCGGCAGTACTGATCCCAGTCTGGAAGATCGCCGTCACTGATCCCAAGGAGGCGATGCTGTGACAAAAGATGCGATGATCGTGATCGAAGCACTCAACAAACATTTCAAGAGCGGAGAGTCTCTCGCGCAGATTCTTCATGATATCAACCTGCGTATCGACGCGGGAGAGTGCGTCGTTCTCAAGGGTGTCAGCGGGAGCGGCAAGACGACACTTCTCTCGATCATCGCAGGGATGGACCGCCCCAGCAGCGGTAAAGTGCTGGTAGAGGGGGAGCCGATCAGCAAGCTGCCCGATCTGCACATTTCACACTTCAGGGCCCAAAAAATAGGGATGATCTTCCAGCACTTCAATCTCTTCGAGCACTTGACGGCATTTGAAAATGTGATGATCTCCCTTGTCCCCGTGGGGTTGAAGATGGAGGAGGTCAGCCAGAGGGTGGCATCGAGTCTGAAGCTCGCCAATATCTCCCACAAGGCCCAGAGCCCGGCAGGGCGTCTCTCCGGAGGGGAAAAACAGCGCGTCGCGATCGCCCGCGCACTGGCATCCGATCCGGATATTATCTTGTGTGATGAGCCTACCGCAAACCTCGATCGGGTCAACTCCCTGAAGTTTATCGAGATACTCTCCGAGCTTCACGATATGGGCAAAACGATCATCGTAGCAACGCATGACCCTCTCTTTGATGCGCTCTCTTTTGCCAGCAGGGTCGTGCCCATAGAGGATGGTTCGCTTGTAGACGATCTCTCTGGCGATTCATCTGTCGGATGCTAAGGGTACGCTGTGAACGAGATACTCTTGAGCAATCCGGTGATCGTCTATCTGTTGAGCGAATCACTTCTCTTTGGCTTGCTTTTCGTCGCCTTTGTCATTACGGTGGGAATTTTGTTCAAATGGGATTTTGACAGCTATTCGCAGCAGCAGTTTCGTCTGGAGCGGCGTGCCTATCTGGTGATGACGATTATTCTCTTTGTTTTTGCGGTGAAGTTCCTGCTCCTGATCTATTTCGTCTTTACGATCGACACGCTTTCTCTGCTGGTGCCCGGTGCGATGTGTGCTGCAGGGGTCATCTCTGCCAATGACTACGGGATGCCCCTGCTTTTTCTCAAGCTGCTGATCCTCTTTTTTCTACTGCTCTGGATGACACTCAATCGCGATGATTTGAAAGCCAAGAACTATCCGTTCTTTCGTATCAAATCATGGCTTTTTGTGATCATATTTTTCCTGATTGCTGTGGAGGCAGGCCTTGACTATGCCTACTTTGGCACGATTGATATTCTCAAACCAGTCAACTGCTGCTCGACACTCTATGGACAGATGGAAGGCGCCAATCCGCTGCCTTTCGGGCTCAATACGACGACACTTTTGATCCTTTTTTATCTGCTTTATGCGCTGGTGGCGGGTGCGATGCTCTCCGGGCAGAGGGTGCTTTCGTTAGTGGGTATGCTGCTCTTTGTCGTGATCGCTTACTATAGTGTCGTCTACTTCTTCGGGACCTATATCTATGCACTTCCTACCCATAAGTGCCCTTTTTGTATGCTCCAAAAAGAGTACTACTATGTCGGCTACCTGATCTGGGGGACGCTTTTTGGCGGAATCTATCTGGGCCTGATTGCTTCGCTGATGGAGTTGGGGCTCAAAGCGGAGAGAAGCAGGGAGCGAAAAGCCGCATTGATACTGCTCAGTATTTTTGTGTTACTATGTACAGCATATGTCGCGGTTTACTATCTCCGCAACGGTGTATTTTTATAATATTTGGAGACTACTATGAGAAAACTGCTACCACTCATCGTCATCCTGCTGATGCTTACTGTCATTGCTACTCTCTTCATCTCTATGGCCAAAGAGGATCAGCCCGTGACGATCATGACAGGCAACAAGGCGATGAAACCTCTGCCCATTAAATTCGGCCATACGAATGATCCGCAATGTGCCATGCTGCTCGAGAGTGATCATAATGCCGTCGAGGTCGTCATCCCTGATGGCCGTACCTGGTTTTTTGATGATCCAGGCTGTATGGTCCTCTGGGTCGAGAAGAAGCCCTTCCGGGATCAGGCCAAGATCTGGGTACATACTATCGATACAGAGAAGTGGATCGATGCCAGAAAGGCCTATTATGGTGTTACAGACAAGACAGAGATGCGCTATGGATTTGGTGCCAGAGAAAAAGAGAGCAATGGTACGATTGGTTTTGATGAGATGCGCCTGAGGATGTTACGCGGAGAGAACCTGACCAATCCAAAAATCCGAAAAAAGTTATTGGGAATTTAAATGAACAGTATAGATATTGTTTCGATTGTGACCGTTGCCTTTCTGGGCTCGATCGGGCACTGCATCGGCATGTGTGGCGGCATTATCGTTGCCTATAGCAGTACAAAAATCGATGAGAAGTGGGGGAAAAGTGCCCAGGCGCTGGCTCACCTGATCTACTCTCTGGGGAGAATCACGACCTATATGCTGCTGGGTGCTATTTTCGGTGCCATAGGCGGTGTCGCTTCGTTCAACAATCTTGCCAACGGTACCCTGACCATTGTGGCGGGTATTTTTATGATTCTTGCCGGTTTGTCCCTGATCGGAAAGCTCTCCTTTTTGACCAAGCTTGAACACTCATTTTCCGGAAGTCGCTGGTATCAGCAGGCATTTCGTCAGATATTGCGATCCAAATCACTCTACAGTTTCTATATCCTGGGCCTCCTGAATGGCCTCCTCCCCTGTGGACTGGTTTACTTCTTTGCCGTGACTGCAGCCAGTACGGGCAGTCCTTTCTGGGGTGCTTTCGTGATGATGATCTTTGGGCTGAGTACCGTTCCCGCACTCTTTTCGCTAGGCATGTTTACAGGTATCTTTAGCAAAAGCTCGATGCGAAAAACGATGATGAGCCTCGCAGCCATTGTGGTGGTCTTCTATGGGTTCTATACGATCTATCGGGGATATGACTTTATCATCCATCCAAAGAAGTCTCTGTTGAATTGTTGTGAAACAGATTCTCAGGAACAGGAAGGAAACGAAAGCAAATTGCCAAAATTTGAGAAGATCAGAGTCGACTTGCAGTCAGCAATCAAAAATCAGTGAGTTGTTTTTTATCGTTTTTTTGATATAATCAACCGTAATTTTTAATTAATCCGAAGGAGAATAAAATGGCATTATTTGATGATGTAAAAGAGGTTGTGGTAGAGCAGTTGAATGTGAGCCCGGATGAAGTGAAGGAAGAGTCAAAGTTTGTAGAAGATCTAGGGGCAGACAGCCTGGACGTTGTCGAATTGGTCATGGCGCTCGAAGAGAAGTTTGATATCGAAATCCCTGATGATCAGGCAGAAAATATCGCTACAGTTACTGATGCGATCAAATTCATCGAAGAAAATAAGTAATTTTAAATCCCTCCCCTCAGAGGAGGGGTTTTTCGAAAAGTAATCGCTGAAAATTCTGATCGCTTGGTATGATGCAGAATTTTTAGAGGTGACTTCTCGTAATTCAACTATATAATAGGAGCGCATGTGAAAAGGGTAGTGGTAACAGGTGTAGGGATGATCAATAGTCTCGGAATGGATAAAGAGAGCTCATTTCAGGCAATTATTAACGGAGAGTGCGGTATCAAAACGATCAGTTTATTTGATCCGGAAAAGTTTTCAGCACAAATTGCAGGTGAAATCACGGGATTTGACCCGGCGACAGTGATGGATGCCAAAGAGGTCAAAAAAGCAGATCGTTTCATTCAGCTGGGCCTCAAGGCGGCACAGGAAGCGATGGATGATGCTGCCTTTGGAGAAGATACAGACAAAGAGCGTTTCGGTGTCTCTTCAGCTTCCGGCATCGGCGGATTGCCCAATATTGAAAAAAATTCTGTTGTCTGCGAAACACGTGGCCCCAGAAGAATATCCCCCTTCTTTATTCCTTCTTCTCTGGTAAATATGCTGGGCGGTTTTGTTTCTATCTATCAGGGGCTCAAAGGGCCAAATCTCTCCAGCGTGACTGCCTGTGCAGCAGGTACCCATGCGATTTCTGAAGCGACCAAGACGATCATGCTTGGCGGTGCAGATCAAATGTTGGTGGTCGGTGCCGAGTCCGCCATCTGTGGTGCCGGTGTAGGCGGTTTCGCTGCGATGAAAGCCCTGAGTACCAGCAATGATGACCCCAAGGGATCGTCACGACCTTTCGATGCAGGCCGTAACGGATTTGTGATGGGTGAAGGTGCCGGTGCTCTGGTGCTCGAATCATACGAATCAGCGACTGCCAGAGGTGCAGAGATGTATGCGGAAGTGATCGGATTTGGAGAGAGCGGTGACGCCAACCATATCACTTCGCCGGTGATGGAAGGCCCACTGCGTGCGATCAAAGCAGCACTCTCTATGGCCGGTAACCCGAAAGTCGACTATATCAACGCCCACGGTACCAGTACGCCTGCCAATGACAAGAATGAAACAGCAGCGATCAAAGAAGCATTCGGCGGCAAAGAGAATTGTCCTCCTGTCAGCTCCATCAAAGGGCAGATCGGTCACTGCCTTGGTGCAGCTGGCACGATCGAAGCAGTCACAACGCTCATGTCGATGAAGCGCGGCATTCTGCCTCCGACGATCAACTATACGACACCGGATGAAGCATGTGACTTGGACTATGTTCCCAACAAGGCAAGAGAAGCGGAGATCACGATTGCGATGAGCAACTCATTTGGTTTTGGCGGCACCAACGGTGTTGTTATTTTCAAAAAACTGTAAGGATAAACAATGGCAACATATCTTGATTTTGAGAGCCGAATTGAAGCGATCCAGCAGGATATGGAATCAGCCAAGGCAAGAGGCGATGAGCCAGCCGTAGAGATTCTCGAAAAAGACCTGGATAAAGAGGTCAACAAAACTTACGGCTCTCTCAATGATTATCAGAAGCTTCAGTTGGCCCGTCATCCGGACCGTCCCTATGCGGTGGATTATATTAGACTCATGATGGAAGAGAGGTATGAGATTCATGGTGATCGTACTTTTCGGGATGATCTTGCGATCGTCTGTTATATCGGATGGATTGACGGTGTCAAATGCATGGTTATCGGTGAGCAAAAAGGACGCGGAACCAAAAACAAAATCCGACGGAATTTCGGTATGCCCAACCCCGAAGGATACCGCAAAGCCCTACGTGCAGTGCGACTTGCCGAAAAATTTGATATTCCCGTCCTGATGCTGATCGATACTCCGGGCGCCTATCCCGGACTCGGTGCCGAAGAGCGGGGACAGGGAGAAGCAATAGCACGCAATCTTTTTGAGTTTTCCGATATGAAAGTACCGATGATCTCCATCGTGGTCGGCGAAGGGGGCAGTGGGGGCGCACTTGCGATCGGTGTGGCTGATAGACTGGCGATGATGCGCTACTCTATCTTTGCTGTCATCTCTCCGGAAGGATGCTCTGCGATCCTCTGGAATGATCCCAAAAAAGTAGAGCAGGCAACCAAAGCACTCAAGATTACCCCGGATGATCTTTTGGAACACAAGCTGATCGATGCAGTTCTGGACGAACCATTGATCGGAGCGCATCGAAACAAGAAGGCTGCAGCACTGGCCGTAAAGAACTATTTTCTCGAGACAGTCAAGCAGCTTAGAGAGCTCTCTATTGATGAGTTGCTTGAACAGCGTTATCAGAGGCTTGTCTCTGTCGGCGCTTATAGCGAATAAAATAGTATAATGAGCAATCTATGATACACGAAATAGCCAATACGATCGTTGGATATGTTGGAGACTTGAGCTATTGGGGTATTTTCCTGCTGATGTTTCTGGAAAGTACTTTCTTCCCCTTTCCCAGTGAAATTATTATGATACCGGCAGGATATCTCGCTTTTAAAGGCGAAATGAATCTCTATGCAGTGGTATTGGTTGGGGTGCTTGGCTCTGTCGGCGGTGCACTTTTTAACTACTACCTGGCAATGCATTTTGGGAGAAAGATTATCTTAAAGTATGGAAGGTACTTCTTTATCAAGGAGGAGACCCTCGATAAATTGGAAGCTTTTTTTGTGAAGCATGGAGAGCTCTCTACTTTCAATGGGCGATTGATTCCAGGTATTCGCCAGCTTATCTCTCTGCCGGCAGGATTGGCACGTATGAATGTTGTCAGATTTTCCCTCTATTCAGCATTGGGTGCAGGGATTTGGGTGCTTGTACTGGTCGCTTTGGGGTACCTTTTGGGCTCCAATGAAGCGCTTATCTCCGAATATCTCAAAACAGCAACAGTGATCGCCCTTATCTCTGTTGTGTTTATTACGATTTTTTATGTGGTGAGATACAGAAGAAGGAAAGAGATACTGGCAGAGGAATGATCAATCGTCTGAGAGTCAAACAAAAATTACTCGGTATTTCATCTGCGGCACTACTCTTGTTTCTCTTGATCGCATTGGATGTTATTTTTGGCGGTAGATTGGCAGTGTTTGATCAGATAGTGCATCGCTGCTCTCTGGGATGGCATACGCCATTATGGGATCAGATCATCTATGCTTTGACGCACTTGGGCAATCTCTCAACCATGCTCTTTTATTCTCTGCTCGTGACGATACTGCTCTCCTGGAAGAAGATGTGGAGAGAGCTCCGTCTCTACTGGTTTGGGATGCTGGGATCTGCCATGCTCTTCAGTAGTATCAAGGAGCTGGTCGATCGGCCCCGTCCCTCCAGCTATATCGGCGACTTTCATCAGCATGGCTACTCCTTCCCCTCCGGACATGCCACGATGTCGATGACCTTTGCGCTGCTGCTCTTTGTTCTTTTCTATCCGAAGCTCTCCGAAGGCTATCAGCGCCTATTGGTGTTTTTCTGCCTGCTCTTCCCGGTGCTGATCGCTCTGTCACGTGTCTATCTGGGCGTCCATTACTTCAGTGATATCCTTGCAGGAATGACCCTCGGTATCTTCTGGGTGACGCTGATGGTGTGGGTCTTTCAAGCGAGGCTTGATTAATCCTGCGATATTTTTTGGCAAATCCCAGGGATAGGGCGTTTGGTCGACAAACATTGCATTGCTGTCAACGGGCTAGAGTGTGATATTCGGTCTGGGTCAGTCCAGCCGCCACACCCTGAACTTTCTCCCTTTGATCTTGCCCTTTTTTAGCCCCTCGTAGGCTTTTTGGAAACTCTCTTTGTCGATCGCGACGTAGGCTTGGAAGTCGAAAATATCGATTTTTCCGATATCTTTTCCCGGGATGCCGATCTCTTTGCTGAGGGCTCCGAGGATGTCCCCGGGGCGGAGTTTGTTCTTTTTTCCGCCGTCGATGCAGAGGGTGGCTTTGTTGGCTTGGAGGATGAAGTGCTTGTCGATGGTGAGTTTCTCCGGTGCAAGGAGCTCTATCTGGGGAGCCATCTCCAAGAGTTTTGCTTTTTGTCCGGGCCGGTAGAGGGAGAGCGCGATACCCTCTGCTCCCGCTCTGGCGGTTCGACCGATGCGATGGGTGTAGACTTCCGGATCGTGTGGCAGGTCATAGTTGATCACCATTGCGACATCTTTGACATCCAGGCCACGTGACGCGACATCCGTGGCTACCATGATGAGGATAGAGCCATTGGCAAACTTCAAGAGCGTTTCGTTGCGTTCTCTCTGGTCGAGATCACCCTGCAGATCCAGCGCCGCAAAGTGCTTCTCGCGAAGGAAGTCTGCGATCGAGACAGTATCGGCCTTGGTATTGCAAAAGATGATCGCCGTGTCAGGCTTGTAGGATTTCAGTGTTCGCAGCAGCGTATCCTCTTTGTGCTGCGGCGACACTTCCACTCCCTGCTCCTGAATGGCCAGTCCACTGTGCTCTGTATCGACCTTGATCATCGTTGGTTTGTTGAGTATCTCACGGGAGAGTTTCTGGATATTCTCGGGATAGGTGGCAGAGAAGAGCATTGTTTGTCGCTTTTTTGGCAGGTTGGATATGATCTTTTTGATCTCGTCATAAAATCCCATATCCAGCATTCTGTCTGCCTCATCCAAAATCAGAAAACGGATATCCCTAAGATAGATGGTTTCTCGTGAGAGGTGATCTTGTATTCTTCCGGGTGTACCGATGAGAATATGTGCACCGCGCTCCAGCGAAGCGATCTGGGGCCGCATCGGTGTACCGCCGCAGAGGGTGAGAATCTTGAGATTTTCCTTGTATCGTGCCAAGCGACGCAGCTCCTTGGCGACCTGATCGGCCAGCTCCCGGGTAGGGCAGAGGATCAGAGCCTGGGGGTTGCGCTTTTTGGTCTCGATCGCATGGATGAGCGGTACGCCAAAAGCAGCAGTTTTCCCGGAGCCTGTCTTGGCTTGGGCGATCACATCTTTGCCTTCCAGTAGAGCAGGGATGGTTGATGCCTGTATGGGTGTCATCGTTTTGTATTGGAGCTGGTCGAGTGTGTCGAGAAGTGTCCGGGGGAGTTGGCTGAGACTGCTGAAAGTATACATCATAAAGATACCTTATCGAAATAAAAATGATTGGCTTGGATGGTGCAGTACAGGATGTGGATAAAAAGATGCGGGAGTTCCCGCACTGTTTTGTGTCAGGCTTGAGACTTTTTGTAGTCCAAGATCATGCTGAGCGCCTGATCTTTCAGCATCAGCTTTTCTTTTTTGATCACTTCAAGTTCTGCATCTGACAAATGCGATCTACCCTCATCTGCATCTTTGGCTTTTTGATCCAATTCATTATGTTTTTCAAAGATTTTGGCAAAGTGTGCATTTTCCTGTTTCAAGTGTGTTATTTCATCTCTATATTCTTGTAGCATTGTCGCTCCTGTAAATGATAATTTAAGGTATTTTATCTTTTTTGATATTAGAGTACTCTTTTTTATGAACATAGACTTGTTGCGGAGTGCAGTAATACTTTATGGTTCCTTCAAAAAAGTGTGGCTGAGCAAAAATCAGCAATAATCTAAATAGTAAATCCAAAAAACGCTTCCAAATGGCATTGAATACAACAGATCTCTGCGAATGACGATAAGCCGTTTTTTATAAGAATACATTTTTGTCGTACTTTTTATAGAATAGGCACAAAAATTGCATATTTGTCACTATGTTCAAGAATGAATTATGTAATAGGGAGTGTAGATACATCATAAAGGAGATAACATGTATGAATGTGACATTGTAGAAGTAGAGGATTTTGGGTTTAACCGCTACATCCGCCACCTGGACGAATTTGAAAGTGACGGTTTTGGTTATAAAAATGAACTGGAGTTCATTTATGACTTAACTGAGGATGAGCTCGACGAGGATGATCTCTAGCTGTTTAGTCAGAAGATCACTGCAGCAAAATCTCTGTATGGGTGCCTCTCTTGACTGATCTTGAGAGACTGATCCCGTATCAAAGCCACATCATAAGGCGAAGGACGATACATATACCGTTTATGCTATGAAAACCATACTGCTGTCACGCAGTGATTATATAGATTCCATATCTGCAATAAGCGATCCCAAAAGCAGGCGTTTTGGAGAAAAATCTCTGGCATGGTGGGATAGACACTTTAACTGGAAAAAGGACCAATGCCTTGCCCTTGCCGACAAGGATGAGCAGCCTCTTACCTATCTGTTCGGTATCAATGACCGCTACCTCCAATACCTTACAATACACAATCTATTCACGCCCCTGGTACACCGGCAGCAAGGGTATGCCCGGGAGTTGCTTTCGCAGCAGTTCGCGATGAGCCGTCTGAAAAATGTGAAGCGATTTAAACTCTGCGCCGTACCCCAGGCGCTGAAGTTCTATGACAAACTCGGATTCATTTACTGGGGAATCAACACAGCGGGGGATTACTACTGTGATCTTCCCTTGCCTCAAAGCGGGCTTGATGGCGTGAGTGCGATGGTGCAAAGCAGTACCGACAAGGAGCTTATCGGCAACAAGATCAAAACGATACAAAACCGCACCCGACAAAATGGCGAACGCCTGACAGAGATGGAAAAAGAGCAGTTCGATGCCGATAAAAAATGGCTTGGGAAAAAGTACCGTCATAAAAGTATTGAGTGCTTTTCATAGGGTCTGTCAGAGCCGGAACCCTGTTCTGGTATGATTTGTGCATAAGATATTTAAACATAGATTCATAAGAGGAGAAAAGATGGAACATCATGTTGTTGTAGAGAAACTGTGCAGCTGTGCAAGGCGTAAAGATATGCCTCAGATCAAAACTTTCGACGATAAGGAGAATGCCCTG
>JANTGA010000038.1 GCA_024763175.1 Sulfurovum sp. | reverse complement strand
CGTAAATAATTATAACTTTTTGAAACTGGAATCAGCTTTTTTACTGCGTTGAATCTTTAAATAATCGGGGTTTTTTGGGGATTTGCAAGTGGCTCTCCAATATTTTTTATCAACATGCATTGATCATGCCTCTTGAAGTAAAACATTTATAAATTTGATGTTGGTACTGAATTGTATGGATCAGAGTTTATAAAATGTGATAATTTGTATTTTTTTAACAAATTTTACTCGAGATAGAAAAATATTGTCTCCATCGCTTGACATTTTAATCGAATTTCTATTACAATTAAGCAGAATAGTAGCCTTGGACTATGAAACTAAGACGGATACTATGAACTAAATAAAGGAGGTTATATGACTAAGATGAGCAATACTTCTCAGATTGACACGAAACAGTCGAGCAGAAGAGACTTTTTTAGAAAAACAGCGGCATACTCGATCAGTGCATTGGCAGCAGCAAGTGTATTGTCACCGGTAAAAATCAAAGCAGAAGATGATCCTGCGATCATAGAAGAACAAAAATGGGGGACCACATTCGGTTATCCCGTAACGCATAATCTCTATGGGCAGCCATCTCCTTATGAGCATAACGTAACAAAAAGATACACGAAGCTTCTCTCTTCCGGAAACTATTATGCCTCTATCGCCATGTGTCCGATTCAGGACTTAAATGGAATTATTACACCTAATGGTCTTTTCTTCAGTCGTAGTCATGGTGGTACAGCAGAGATCGATCCCAATGAGCATCGCTTGATGATCCATGGTTTGGTTGAAAAGCCGCTTCTTTTGACAATGGATGAACTCAAAAAATATCCCAGCGTTAGTAGAATCCACTTCATTGAGTGTCCGGCAAATGGTGGACCTGAGTGGAGAGGGCCACAGTTTCCGTCACTGCAATTTGCAAAAGGCATGATGAGTTGTGCTGAGTGGACCGGCGTCTATGTCAAAGATATTCTTAAGGACCTCGGCCTCAAAAAAGAGGCACGCTGGATGCTGGCAGAGGGTGTTGATAATTCACACATGGGCAGAACTATCCCTGTCGACAAAGTACTGGATGATGCGATGATCGTCTGGGGACAAAATGGTGAAGCATTGCGTCCTGAACAGGGCTATCCGATCAGACTGCTTGTTCCGGGCTGGGAGGGTAACCTCTGTGTCAAATGGCTGGGAAGACTGGAATTTGCAGCTGAACCTTTCTATGCGAAAGAGGAGACAGCTAAATATACTGCGCTCAAAAAGAGTGGTAAGGCAATCCAGCATTTCTATGCCAACGAAGTCAACTCAATTGTCACTTCACCTTGTCCGGATAAGCCTTGGACTGATCTGAAAAAAGGCGATCTTGTCGAGATCGAAGGATTGGCATGGAGCGGTATGGGCACGATCGAAGGCGTCGATATCTCCTTTGATGGCGGAAAAAACTGGAAAGAAGCAAGTCTCAAAGGTCTGGTGCTGCCAAAAGCATGGACGAGATTCAGTTATATGTATAAGTATGAAGGCAAACCGCTTCTTCTTTCAAGCCGTGCCAGAGACGATGCCGGTCATATTCAACCAACTGTCAAGCACGAAAGAGATGTGATGGGTATCGAGTCAGTTTATCATAGAAATGGTATCGCCACATGGGAAGTTACAGAAAAAGGAGAGGTGAACAATGTTCAAGTCTTATCATAAAATACTACTATCGGCAGTTGTGATGGCTGCTGTTACATCAACGGTTGCATGTGCGGGTGACAAGAGTGTCTCGCATACCTATGCAAATGGAAAAAAAGTCATCGATGGTGGTGTTACATACCCATCCGTTGACGGCAAAAGAGCAGCATATCATGTGAACGACAAAGCATCAAATGGCGGATTTACGTTTGGCAGGGTACCGACGGACAATGAAGTAAAAGCTTGGAATATCGATGTTATGCCCGACGGTGAAGGATTGCCCGAAGGTAAAGGTACAGTAGAAGAGGGGGACGAACTCTATGAGGCGAAGTGCTCCTCCTGCCACTCTGACTTCGGTACCGGCGGTGCGGGATATCCTGCGCTGCAAAAAGGTAATGCCTATGAGGGGCAAAAGTCACTGACCAACCAGAGAACCACCCCGGATTCTGATGGTCCGATCCGTGTCTTCGGTACGTACTGGCCAAGAGCATCGACCCTGTGGTGGTACATCAAGACAGGTATGCCGCATCCTGCTCCTATGTCGTTGACGAATGATGAAGTCTATGCCATCGTGGCCTATATCATTTCTATCAATGAACTCAAAATTGATGGCGAAGAGCTTGATGATGAGTATGAACTGGATAGAGCAAAATTCCTGAAGCTAGTCATGCCAAACAAAGATGGTTTTGAGCCCAATATCGATGGCCCAAAAGGCCCCGACAATGCACGTGCTTACTTCAACGATTTCAAAAATTATGGAAACGGAACACGTTGTATGAAAAATTGCTTTGACGGGAAACCTGTACTTGCCAGAATCACTGGCGCCGGAATCAGTGACTATCAGCCACCGATCTCCGAAAAAAAGGATTTGCCGGCCAAAACAGATGTTGCTGATGCTCCGGGACAGAAGACTTATGAGTCAACTTGTGCTGTGTGCCATGGAACAGATACAATGGGTGCACCGATGGTCGGAAATAAAAAAGCGTGGGATGCTGTATTGAAAAAAGGTATCGATCAAGTCTATGAAAATGGTATCAAAGGGATCAATGGTATGCCTCCAAAAGGTGGCTCGACGTTGGATGACGCCAAATTCAAGGAAGTGGTTGACTATATGATAGGTGCAAGCAAATAGTGATCGTTACACTTTTACTTCACAATTAATGACTAAAATTGTGCAGAGGCTTTCATGGCCTTCTGCTCTAGCGTAAAACTATTTAAAAGGAAAGAAAATGGAGAGAAGAAAATTTTTAGGGTTGGGTGTGTTGGCGATTGCTGCACTGCCGGCCACATTGAGTGCGATTACTTCTATAGACTTCAGAGCAACCAAGCCTGATACATGGACAGCAAAAACGGTTGACGACGCTGTCAAAGCACTGTTTGGTGATATCAAACCTGAAGAGAAAGGTGTGAAGGTCAATGTCCCGGCAGTAGCTTCGAATGGTGGGGCTGTGCCTGTGACGATCAAGTCTGACATTCCGGCAAAAACAGTTGCCGTTCTTCAGGATATGGACCCGGAAAGTGCTGTAGCAGTCTTCCAGGTACCCGAAGATGGTATTGTTGATTATTCTTTGAAAATCAAGTTGAAGGCGACAGATGAGAACGGCGGTAAAGGTACTGTGACAGCGATTGTTGAAGGAACTGATGGTAAGTTTTACATTGGATCCAAGGGTCTTGACGTTGCCAAAGGCGGATGCGAAGGCTAATTTGCCTTTTCGTCTATATCATTAATCGAATTATCAAAAGGGAACAATATGGGTAACATGAAAATCAAAGCAAAAGAAAAAAATGGTGTCGTCAGTGCAAAAGTATTGGCTACACATGATATGCTGACATATGATCAGGCAAAAGCCAAAGGCACCGATGCGAACTTTATTACACATATCACTGCCAAAGTCGGTGACAAAGTGGTGTATGATGTCTCAACGAGTCAATTCTGGTCCAAGAACCCGCAGTTCAAGTTTAAATTTAAAGGTGCAAAAAAGGGTGATAAGCTTGAAGTCACCTGGACAGATCTCTCTGGAAAAACTGTAACCGAAAGTAAAAAGATTAAATAACTATTTTTACTTCACCTCTCACAGCCTCTTGGCTGTGATCGTATATTACTTCTGGATATTATATAAGTTATTGGAGAGTAATTTATATAATATGATACAGATATCCACAGCTTGAAAAAACCATAAGACCAAATCAAATAAAAAGTTATAGACAAGAGGATTTTAATCATGCAAAACTCTTTGACGGGCAGCGGTAAGGTTCTGGAGCTCTATATTTCCCTGGAAGGGGATACGCCACGATCTACAAAAGAAGAGATCTTTGTAGATGAAAAGGGCGTAGTAGGGGATAAATTTTACGGCAGAGACACACAGCGATCGATTTTGATTACTGCGGTGGAGAGCTACAATCTTGCCAAAAGGAGGGGTATCGATATACCGCTCGGTTCTCTTGGTGAAAATATATTGGTGGATTATGATCCCTACGATATCCCGGTTGGTACACCGTTTCAAATAGGTGATGCTCTTCTGGAGATCACTCAAAACTGCACACTATGTAAAAGTTTGACAAAAATCGATAGCAAACTTCCCAAGCTTCTCAAGGATGATAGGGGCGTTTTCGCCAAAGTACTCAAAAATGGGATGATCCGTATCGGAGACACGCTCAAGGTCGATACTTCAAACTGATCATTTCATTAAAAAAGGAAAAAGATGAACCATAAAAAGATGATTCAGATAATGGTATCGTTGCTGATAGGTATAACGCTTTCACAAGGCCAGATACTGACGGAGCTGCACGGAACAAAAGGACAGGCAGACAGCCAACTGCAGGCACTTGTCAAAAAATTTGGAGATATTGGGTTTTCAATTGCAGCAAAGAATGAACATCTCGAAATGCACTATTATAAGCAATTTCACGAGAAAAACCTCGATCTTTTGGATTTCTTTAGAATATACAACAAAGAAGGCGTAAGGGAGTTGCTGCTTCATAATCCTGATTTTGGTGCTTTCGTTCCGTTCAACTTCCTGGCCTACAAAAAGCCTGCAAGTGCAGATGATGAGAATATGACCTGGTATGGACACCTTGATTCGGATGTGATGCTGCAGATCATAGGCGAAAAGGATGAGGCAAGTCGTGAAAAGTTCAAGGCGATGATCGACAAGCTGGATAAATTCGTCGTAAAAGAGATGAAGCCATCCGCTGAGAAAAAACTTGAGTTTGACAAGCCGCTCCCCAAGCATCCCCTGCTCAAGATGGTGAAAAAGTTTGAGGCAACTGATGATATAGAAGGTTATGTGGAGGAGTTCATTATGGAACATGACTCCTTGTTTACGCAGCACCAATTTGTCATCGCAGGTTTTTTGGATCTGAAGTTTGAGTATGATGATGTGGATCTCGATTTTGACAAGTATGATGCCTACTGGGTCTCCTCCCTGTGTCACTTTGAGTTTTCCAACGCAGTATTTAATCATTGGCAGCCCCAAGCTGGAGTCTATGCCCCCTGTTCTATCTATTTCTATATCCCAAAAGGCAAAAATGAGATCCATGTGGGCTATGCAACAGTCGAAAATTGGATCACATCTACAGGAATCAAAGACAAAGATCAGCTTGCTTATATGAAGAAAGTTGCTGATGAAGTCCAGAAGACCTTTGAAGAGCTTGGCTTTGAGGTCGAAGGTGAAGCGGAGGAGCCAGCCAAAGTGGATGAGGCAGACAAGCCCGCGGCGAAAGTCCCATCACCCCAATCAGATCTGGCTGCAGAAGTTTCTCAGCTCAAGGTGATGATCGAAGCATTAACCAAAGAGGTCAAAAGCCTCCAAAAGATACTCTTGAGGCCGACAGCAGGGACAAAAAACAAAGAAAAAAAGGAGAGTGCCGCAGCACTTCCTCAAAAAACATTCAAAACAGCCAAAATGGAGCTAAGTGACCAAGCCCCTGAAAAACTCTCTGCTTACTATGCGGCCAATCCTCAGACGATTGAAGCTCTGAAGGGGAGACTCAAGGAGAACGGCTTCGAAATACTCGGAACCAATGAAATTCTCAAAGGCAAAACGGTCGTCACTGTCACAAATGATACACTCAAAAAGAGTAATACATTTCTGGCAGCACTCAATCTATTGGTAGATGGTACAGATGAGATACGTGTGCAGAATCCTTCCTATTTCGCAGCTGCCTATCTTGGCGATGCATTTCACTATGGACAATACAAGGATGTGCTAAAGGCACTTCAGGCTGCCTTGGGTGACATGTATCTGACAGCAGACATGATGGACTATGCAAAGCTGAAAACATATAGTTTTATGCCGGATATGGCACATTTTGCCGATTTCGTGGAAGTATCAGAAGGAGACGACTTGGCAGACAAAGTGAGTGGGGATAACGGTAAAAACTATATCGCTTACACGGTCAAGCTTCCCGATGGTGCACTTTTGGTTGGCCATAAAATGCGCACACACAGCAATAAATTTCTCACAAAAATCGGAGAAACCAAAAATGCACAACTCTTGCCGTATCAGTCGATCATCAAGGACGGTAAAGCCTATATGATGGATCCTACCTATTATCTCGCGCTCTCGCTGCCCCTTTTAACGATGGAGGATTTTATGAAGATTGCCAGTACACCTGATGATATCGGACTAAATGTGGGAAGAGCATATCGATAATCCAGTACCACTCCCACTCAGTATGCCAAAGTCTAATGAAGTAAGTTTGCCTTAGATTTGTGCTGAGGTCTCTGAACGACTAACCATAGCTAATTTGAAGGTACTAGCGCTCGATGGTGCTGCTCTCATCCGATTCCGGAGCAGCACCATCCTCTCGCTCTGCTAGCACTTCATCCAAAATAGTATACCAGCCTTGTACGTCCCATATCCCCTGCTCTGTACGAATAATTTCGCCTTGGGGGGTCAGGAAATAGTGGCGGGGAACACCATATCGTTCAAATTTGTCAGGGATTTTATGTTGATCTCTGGACATAAAAAGGAGTACGAAGTTTTTTCTCATTCTGGGGACGACCCCCTCTTTTGAGAGTGTCATATTTTTGAATTTTTTACAAAATCTGCATCGGTCGGCACCAATAAAGAGATAAACGAGTTTATGCTCTTTTTTGGCTTGCTCCAAAGCACTGTTGTAGTCATGGCCCCAATCCATTTCAACCGCTTGAAGCGTCGAAAAGAGCAGAAAAGATAAAAACAACAACCTGGCGAAAAATGAAAATTTACGCATTGGCAGCATCTCCCTCCAACTCGAACCAATAGATCTCTTTTCTATGGAGGGTGGCTGCTTTTCTCCTTGCAAAATATTCAGACAGGTCAAAGCCGCTTTTGCCATAACCCTCTTTGTATTCATCCACAAAAGCGTTATACTCTTTCTCTTTGATAGCGGTGATCTCGTAAGTGACCTTGTGATACTTGTGCGCGCTATCCTGAACTGCTTCACGCTTCACTTCATTCAGATTGATCCCGCCATAGCGCAGATCTTCATCAAGGGTCATATTCATTTCGAGATGGGTACGCATTGATGCAATCGTATGTTCAACTTGTGTCATTGGCAGATCGGAATGCTCGATGATCGTTGCAGATGCTTTGTCGTATCCCCAGCCTCCGTCGACCGGAAAGTCTGCATCAAATGCTGCCTTTATGATCTCCCGCAGATTGCCGTCAGATTTGATTTTCTCAAATGAAACCATCATACTCCCTCCTGTGCTTTGTTTATAATAGTATCAAGATGGAAGTTAAACTATGGTTAGCCTGATAAGACTGCAAGGCTGAGGGATTGTTTCGGGTATACTGTTGAGAGGATACCCGAGAATAGGGAGCGGGCGATAATAAATCATTTTTAAGATACTGAAAAATAGTGAGATGAGTGGTTTTGTTTTTGGAAGTTTCCTTACAATTCAACGAGATTTCAGGCTTGTATTAAAGGGAAGGAAATGGGAAGAATAATCGGCTTTTTTGTGCTGATGGCATTTTGTGGATCTGCTATGCTTTTGGGCTCTGAGCTGAAGCTGATCGAAGCAGCTGATGCGATTCGGTTGGTCGGGGACAAGAGAGCCATTTTTGTATCAGGAGAGAGTAATGACTCTTATGTCCGTCATCACATCATTGGGTCGATTAATATGCCGGCACACAGCCTTCATCATTCGGACGATATGGGAAATATGCGATGTGCCCCACTCTACGACTGTCCTGAGGATGCGCAGAGATATATTCGGAGCAAAGGGATCAAAAATGATCAAATGATCATTGCCTATGATAGGTTTCGAGGTTCAAATGCAAGTGGTATCCAGAGCTATTTTGAAAGCTTCGGACACTCAAACGTCGCTATCTTGAACGGGGGTCTTGATGCCATCAGGGCGCTCGATCCCAATCAGCGGGTTTTTGACAAGCTGGAGGCGGAGCAGGCGGCGATCAAAAAAGAAGCAAAAGCAGCACAACAGGCAGGTGAAGCCAAAGAAGCGAAGAAGCTTGAAGCGCAGGTGCTGGATATTGGGGCCAAAATGAAGCTTTTGGCAGAAAATCTTCTTATTGAGAACGGCGAAGAGGATCAACACGAGCCCAGTGATTATCTGCTCGATTCGGTGCAATTCAATACGCAGCATATTGCAGACAAGGCAGAAGTCAAAAGAGCAGTCGATGATATCCTCGAACATAGTGACAAGAGCAAATTTGCCATTATCGATACGAGAAGTATGGAGGAGATTATCGGCAGAAAAAAAATAGATCACGTGGCACGCGGAGGGCATATTCCCGGGGCTAAATTTATCGGGTGCGAAAATATCACCGACGCGAAAAACAAAAAAAGTTTTAAGTCGACGAGAGAGATGCAAAAGATATTCGACAAAGTCGGCATCACTAGAGATCAAACAATCTATCTCTACTCGCATGTCGGTGCGGGCCGGGCCTCTTATGTCGCAGCAGCGTTGAGACTCCTTGGCTATGAGAATGTGAAAGTATTTACAGGCAGCTGGGATACTTGGGGCAACGACTTGAGCCTGCCCATCAGAAGATAGGAGAGTGTGGCAAATGGCAAATGAAAGAAGAAGAGATTTCCTGAAGTTTTCCGGAGTGACAGCAGCAGTGGTCGCCTCCCAGGGCACTCTGTTTGCAAAGAGAGATGTCATGCAGATCGAAAGCGACACCCGCGCCTATCCCAACGCAAACTATACGGAAACACTGTATCGAAATGAGTTCGGATTGACGCGTGGCACGGTAGAGGATACAGGATATGCTTATCACTGCAGTCATTGTCAGGGGAACTGTGCGTGGGAGGCTTGGTCACATGACGGTATGGTGACCAGGGAAAACCAATCAGCACGTTATCCGTCTGTCGACGCAAAAATCCCTGACCCCAATCCTCGTGGCTGCAACAAAGGAGCCCAGTACTCTCAGATGATGCATGAAAAAGAGAGACTGCTCTACCCGATGCAGCGAGCAGGCAAAAGAGGCGAGGGCAAATGGAAACGTATCAGCTGGGAGAAAGCAGCGACAGAAGTAGCACAAAAATTTTTTGACGTTATGACGGATCCACAGAGGGGACCGGGCAGGCTGATGGTGCGGTCAGGTACAGGCACCACAGGGAGTCGCGGTGCGGCATCGTCCCGCCTCTCTGCGCTGCTCGGCAGCAACACGATCTATCCCTCTTCGTCTTCAGGGGATATCTTTTCCGGTGCTGTTGTGGCATATGGCGATGGCAAGGTCGGCTGCACCTACGATTTCCTCTACCAGGCCAATACGGTCATCTTCTGGGGCGCAAATCCCTCCGTCTCTCATATGCCCGATGCGCACTATATCTGGGAAGGTAAGTATAACGGGGCAAAAGTGATCGTCATCACACCCGAGTTTAATGCTTCGGCAAAGTCAGCAGATCTCTGGATACCTATCAAACCAGGCACTGATGCGATACTGGCAGCATCGGTGATCTATGAGATTCTTGCAGAGAAGCTCTATAAGCCGGAGTTTATGAAGCGCTTTACCGATCTTCCTTTTCTTGTCATCAAAGAGACAAAAAAGCTCTTGAGGCGATCGGACTTGGAAGGGATGCCAGAGGATGAAGATCAAGAGCACTTCAGCGAACAGTTTTATGCACTCAACAGAAGAACAGGAAGATTGATACTGATGCCCGGGACAGAGGGGAGTGAGCAGAAGTCACTCCGGCTCGATGAGCTCGGAATCGACCCGGAGTTGGAGGGTGAGTGGCCAATCACGCTTCATGACAAGAGGGAAGTTGTTGTCATGACAGTCTTTGAGATGCTGAAGCGCAATATCAAAGCATATGCTCCCGAAGAGACGCAGAAGCTTACCGGAGTTCATCCCGATACCGTCAGGAGACTGGTCAAAGATATCGCCCTGCCCAAAGTCGTCTCTATCACAGCAGGCTCTGCACTCAGCAAATACTTCAATGGCTTGATGTCGATTTGGAATATCGCGTCGATTTGCGGTCTGACTGGACGACTGGGGCCCTATGGCGGACTCAATACAGAAAATGAGTTTCACTTCTCCGGTCTTGATGTGCTGTCAGGATTTTCCGGGAAGTATAAGCCGCGCGTTAGCTCTGGTTTTGTCGGTGAGTTCGTTTTTGGAGACGGAATGAAAACGTTTGACAACTATTTCACAGATGAAGATACTAAGCGTGCCCAAAATGGTATGGGTAAAAGAGAGTATATGGAGATCATTGAGGCGATGCTGGAACAGGGCAAAAAAGGTCAAGCCAATGCCGAAAGTGCAGAGGGCAGCGTGGCCAAGCCTTGGTGGCAGCCGGATGTCTGTCTTGCGGTTTCAGATTCTGAGTTGAGCAGCAAGGGGTCCGGATACCGGGAGGCATTTTTTCAAAAAATCACCTATTTTGCGTGCATCGATGATCGCTTGAGCGATACGGCAGCTTATGCTGACCTTTTGCTTCCGCTTGCATCGGACTATGAAGTGTGGGGCCTGGGAGCTCCTTCGGGAGTGCACAGGTTTGTCGGTCTCACGAAGCCCATCTCCAACCTCAAGCCAGTCGGAGAAACAAAAGATGAGTGGAGGATCATGGCACTGATCGCGAAGAAGCTCGAAGAGATTGCTCGCAAGCCGGAAAACAGAGACAAAGCAAAGGTCAAGGATGAAAAGCGCTTCGCTGAGCCAGGATTTCACGATTTGACTCAGGTTTATCAGGAGTTTAGCAATATGGACAAAGCGTCTGAGGCAGCACAGGAGCCCTATCTGGGCAGAGGTAAACTAGCTGCCGAGGCAGCACTGGAGCATTGCAAACAGTATCAGCCTTGGACGATCGAGAAGATGGAGCAGGCCGGCGGCTTCCTGCAGCTCAATGAAACGGCGGGGAAAAGTTCTCCGCTCTATGCAGGCAGACCTTACAATACATTTGAAAATATGCTCTATAAGAGCGAACGCTTCGAAACCCTTTCGGGGCGCCAAACCTTCTATGTAGACCATGATCTTTATATCAAGCTTGGGGCGCAGACCAACAGGGGGATGGAGCGTATCGGGCTCAGAGATCCCAGACATTACCCTTTTGTACTGGTGACACCCTATGCCAGATGGTCGGTCCACTCTGACTATAAGACCAGCAAGACACTGCTGAGACTCCAGAGGGCTGTACCCTCTATGCAGATCAACAAACTGATAGCCGAGAAAATGAAGATCGAAGATGGCAGCCGGGTCAGAGTGTTCAATGCCCTGGGAGAGTTTTTCGTGATGGCCAAAGTATCGAGCTCCTGCCCCCCGGATACTCTGGTGATGGAGGAGGGCTGGGAGCCTTATATGTTTTGGTACAACAGAGGGCCCGGCGAAGTCATCCCCTCCTCTCTGAATCTGCTTGAGATGGCAGACGGATGGGGGCACTTGAGATTTGGCCCTTTGTGGGACGGCAACCGATACGTCTATGACAACGCAGTAGCGATAGAGAAAGCATAAGGAGGCAGTCGATGTCCAAAAGACAATTGGCTATGGTGATAGACCTGAATAAGTGTATCGGTTGTCAAGCCTGTACCGTGGCTTGCAAAACCCAGTGGACCAACAGAAACGGCAGAGAGTATATGTACTGGAACAATGTAGAGACGTATCCGGGTGATGGCTATCCAAAAAAGTGGATGGAGCTTGGTGGCGGCTTTGATGCGGCGGGAGATCTCAAGGAGGGCATCATCCCCGCTATCGAGACGGATTATGGTGTACCATGGGACTACAACTATGATTCGCTGGCAGAGGCGAATCTTCTCGGGCCGGATGAAACAGGATATGGCAAACAGGGTGCAGAAGAGCCCGGCCTGCATCCCGACAGAGAACCGACCTGGGGACCAAACTGGGATGAGGACGAGGGAGCGGGAGCGTTCCCTGCTGATAACTATTTTTTCTATCTGCCAAGGATTTGCAATCACTGCACCAATCCGAGCTGCCTGAGCGCCTGTCCGAGGGATGCGATCTTCAAGAGAGACGAAGACGGTGTCGTCCTGGTCGATCTCGACCGATGTCAGGGGTATCGCTACTGTATCGCAGGCTGTCCGTACAAAAAGATCTATTTCAATCCAAAGCTCTCCAAGTCAGAGAAGTGTATCCTCTGCTTTCCCAGGATCGAACAGGGGCTTCCCCCGGCTTGTGCGCAGCAGTGTGCCGGTCGTACACGATTTGTCGGATTTCTGGATGACGAAGAGGGGCAAGTGCATCAATTGGTCGAGAAATACAAGGTGGCCCTTCCTCTCAGAAGTGATTATGGAACAGTGCCCAATGTTTATTATGTTCCGCCGATAGAGGGTCCGGTGAAATATGATGCTAATGGCAAAATCATTACTGAATCCCAGAGGATTCCGGCTGAAGAGCTTGAGATGCTCTTTGGCAAAGAGGTTCATGTCGCGATCAATACGCTGAGAGCTGAAAAAGAGAAGCGAAAAAGAACAGGCGAAAGTGCATTGATGGATCTGCTGATCGCTTATCAGCATGCCGATATGTTCAGGCTTGACAACGCCTATTATCAGCGCGTCGCCAAAGAGAAAGGCTTGCCGCCGATTCCGCTCCTTGATGATAGGTACCTCAAAGGCAGATCGAGCGAGACGGCGCCCATCGAAGTGCCGGAGCGAGGCGAGCATGAGAGCTAATCATATTTTTGGAAGCATCCTGTTGACTATGGTTATTGTCTCTGCTGCAGCAGGAAACCCGAGTATCACGGCAGTCAATGTCACAGAGCGTGTCGAAGTCAGCAAGATCGCTTTGGATGATAGTATCTGGCAGGATATTAAAGCGGTCGATATTGCCCTCTATCCGCAGAGAACGATCCGGCTGAATGACAAAAAGGCCAATGCACTCAATGCTGACAATAGAGGAAAGCTGATCAAAGTGGCTGCGATTTACAACAGCAACGGGATAGCTTTCAGGATCCAATGGAAAGATGATACACGGAATGTGCAGAGCGGTATGCAGTCGGATCTCTATCCGGATGGTTTTGCCGTTCAGTTGGCCACGAAGTTTGATGAGCCCCAAAAGCTTCCCTACATCGGCATGGGTTCAGAGGGGAGGCCGGTTTTGGTTTATCTCCATAAGGCAGTCAAGGCATACAACACGTCCAAAGAGGAGAGAGAGCGTGCGCCAGATGCCAATGAAGCCAAGCGCAATACGCTAGATGAGAACCTGACGCGCCTTGATGCGAATGCCGGTAAGTCGGATGTTTTTGACTACAAAAAAGTCTTCATCTCGGAAGGTTTTGGGTCTATGACAGAGATCAGGGATAGCAATCACACATTTGAAACAGATATGACATATACTGCAGGTGGTTGGACAGCTGTGTTTGGCAGAGGACTCAAGGGGGAGTATGCTGATTTGAGTAGGGCGGGTGCCTTTCCGGTCGCGTTTGCCCTGTGGGATGGCGCGAAGATGGGCCGAGCCGATATCAAGCATCTTTCATCGTGGATCGCTGTAAAGCCCAAGGAGAGAAAAGGCGGCGAGGCTCTTGTGGCAGAGCTGACTGCCGCACCCAAAGGGGATGCCGTTGTCGGGGAAGTATTGGTAGCATCTTACTGTAGTAGTTGCCATACATTGGGTGACAAAAAGGCGGTTGCACCCTATTTGGCGCCTGACATGAGTATGATTGGCGGCTACTCTACAGTGGCTTATCTGAGAGAATCTATCGTAGAGCCAAGTGCTGTTGTCGTGCCGGGATACAACCGAAATGCCCATAAAAATTATCCATGGTATGGCGTAGATGAGAATGGCACAAGAGTGTCCGTCATGCCGCAGATCTGGGATGGAAGTACGGAGGGAAACCGCACAGATGACGATATCGATGATGCAGTTGCCTATCTTTGGACACTCAAAACAAAGATAGAAAAATGAAAAAATATTTGAGAGTTCTCGCGATAGCACTGATCACAGTATCAACCGTCCTTGCATCAGGCGAGACAGGAAAAGCTTCCGTCAGGACAGTGGTACCTGAGGGCAGATCTCCAGCATCCCATAAAGGTGACGCCTCTTTTGAAAAGCGGGGATTTCTAGTGACCAGGTGGTGTGCAGATCAGGGACTTTTTGTTGATTGCCGGCTGGAGAGTCTTGTCTGTGGATCGGGGGGATGTTTCAAGCATTGGGAATTTGGCAAGAAGGAAAAGAGAGAGCTGGTGCTCTATGTCCACGATGACCTTCAGTATTATGGTATCAAGCCGGCCGAAGGTTTGAGTATGGGTGAACTCATCGACAAGGCTTTCGCCAAAAACCTTGTCACGATCAGGGGAAGATACGAGAAGCAGACAAACAGTATAATTGCGATCTCATTTGAACTGCTGCCGCAAGAAGCACCACCCGCAAACGAAAGCCCCTCTACGGAACAAAACACAACAGAGGAGGAAGAGTAGGGGGTGACGCTAGAGTCCAGCCTCCCGGATAGCTTCGGTTTGTGCATGGGCGATCAGCGGATCAATGACCAATTTGAGGTTTCCATTGTTCATAATATCATCCAGAGCATAGAGCGTCAGGCCGATACGGTGGTCGGTGAGGCGGTTTTGAGGGTAGTTGTATGTTCGGATTTTTTCGGATCGGTCACCGGAGCCCACTTGGAGTTTCCTCTGGCTTGAAGTTTCGTCGAGCTGCTTCTGGAGCTCTGTTTCATAGACTCTGGCCTTGAGTACCTTCATCGCCTTATCGCGGTTTTTGTGCTGGGATTTCTCATCCTGTATCGCGACCACGATGCCAGTGGGAATATGGGTCAAGCGCACGGCTGAGTCGGTCGTGTTGACAGATTGTCCGCCGCATCCGCTGGAGCGGTAAACATCCATTTTGACCTCATTTGGCTTGATATTGACTTCGACATCATCGACTTCGGGGATCACGGCGACAGTGATCGCAGAGGTGTGGACACGCCCCTGCGTTTCTGTGTCCGGCACGCGCTGGACACGGTGTGTCCCTGCTTCATATTTGAGCTTGGAGTAGACCCCCTCTCCCTTGATCTGGGCGATCATCTCTTTGTAGCCGCCTGCCGTACCTTCGTTGGAGCTGACGATCTCGACTTTCCATTCCATTTGTTCAGCAAAGCGGACATACATTTTGAAGACATCGGCGACAAAGAGGGCACTTTCGTCTCCTCCTGCACCGGCTCTGAGCTCGAGGAAGATGTTTTTGTCATCGTTTTTGTCGGTTGGGATCATCAGGATCTTGATCTCTTCTTCGAGTTCCGGCAAGCGGGGCTCGAGTTCGCTCAGCTCCTCTTTTGCCAAGTCGCCCAGCTCCGGATCTCCCAGAAGCTCTCTGTTCTCTTCGATTGCATCCGCTGTCTGGATATACTCTTCTGCTTTTTCGACCAGCTTGGAGAGACCAGCCTGCTCCTTGCCGAGCTCTGTCATTTTTTTGATATCAGAAGCAATATCCGGTGAACTGAGCAGTTCGCTTATTTCATTGTATCGATCGATAAAAGGTTGAAGTTTTTCTTTGAACATAGGCGTTCCAATTGATGGGATTTTTATTGATTTGGATAGTCGACATCTTCCCTGACGGAAGACCGAAAGGGAAAAGAAGGGGTTGAAGCGATTACGCTGCTTCGATAGCGTTGACCATTTTGTGAAGACGGCTGACTTTTCTTGCAGCCGTTGTTTTTTTGATGAAGCCTTTGTTGACCAATGAATGGATCTGCTTGTTTGCTATCGTGAATGCCTCTTGAGCTGTTGCCTTGTCGCTTGCTTCTACTGCAGTGTGCACTGCTTTGGTGATATTTTTGATTTTGGTTCTGTAATATCTGTTTCTTTCAGTTTTTACAGCGGTCTGCAAAATACGCTTTTTTGCTGATTTGTGATGTGCCATTACGCAATTCCTTGTTTTTGTTTTCTCTCATGGATTGATCTATCTTGATAGCCATGAGTGTAATTAGTGGGCGAATAATAGCTAAAAAAAGATTAAAAAATTATTAATATTTCAGTAAAAAAGAGCTTTTTGGTCCCTTTAACCAAAAATGAGATAAAATAAGCCCAAATTATGAGTATAAAAATAAAAAGGATAATGCTTTGAAATTATTTGGAACAGACGGTGTGCGAGGGGAAGCAGGCAAAAAAATCAGTGCTCTCAATACGATGCGCCTGGCGATGGCAACGGGTATCTATTTTCGGAAATTTGCCAAAACAGACAAAATTATTGTCGGAAAAGATACCCGCAGAAGCGGCTATATGATCGAAAATGCATTGGTTTCAGGTTTGACAGCAGTCGGTTTTGATGTGATACAGATAGGGCCGATGCCGACACCGGCTGTCGCCTTTTTGACAGAAAATATGCGTTGTGATGCGGGCATTATGATTTCGGCAAGCCACAACCCCTATCATGACAACGGTATCAAGTTTTTTGACAGTGACGGAAACAAACTCAACCGCAGCGAAGAGATCGCTATCGAAGAGATTTATGAAAATGAGGCACTGATAGAAGCATCCCAGATGACAGGCGGCGATATCGGCAAATCAAAACGTATCGATGATGTGATCGGTCGTTATATCGTGCATATCAAAAACTCTTTCCCCAAGTCCTTGACATTGGCGGGGATACGTATCGTCGTGGATTGTGCCAACGGTGCAGGCTATATCGTCGCGCCGACGATCCTCAATGAGCTGGGTGCAGATGTGGTTGTTTTGGGTGACAAGCCAAACGGGTTCAATATCAACGAGGGATGCGGAGCGATGCATCCGGAGTATGCCGCGAAAGCGGTCCGGGAGTATCGCGCAGATATAGGGCTGGCTCTCGATGGAGATGCAGATCGCCTGGTTTTGATAGATGAAAGAGGCAGGAGGGTCGATGGAGACAAGCTGATGGCTGTTCTGGCGCTGCATCTCAAAGAGGAAGGCGCGCTCAAAGGGGATGGCATGGCTGCTACTGTGATGAGCAATCAGGGCTTGGATGAGTATCTCAGAAAACATGGGTTGAAGCTCTATCGCAGTGATGTGGGAGACAAAAATGTCGTCTCTCTGATGCAGGAGAAAGGGCTCAACTTCGGCGGAGAGCAGAGCGGGCATATCATCTTTAGCGACTATGCCAAGACCGGAGACGGTATCTCCAGTGCACTGCAGGCACTTGCCCACCTGGTCAAAACAGGCAAAAAAGCGAGCGAAGTCTTCAGCCCTTATGATGCCTACCCCCAGAAACTGGTCAATATCCTCATCAGTGAAAAGCGTGACTTTGATGCGATCGAGGGGCTTGATGATCTCAAAAGCGAAGTAGAGGCTGCGGGGATGCGGCAGCTTTTCCGCTACTCGGGAACAGAAAACAAGTTGCGTATTTTGCTGGAGGGTAAAGATGAGGTGGTGCTGGATCAGATGATGGAGAAGTGCGTCAGCTTCTTCAGGAGAGAATTGGTTTGATGTTCAGGCCAATTGTGATTTTTCTCCTGGCTGCGATCGGCACCTGGCTGATCGACCAGAATATCAAGGCACTCTTTGTGCATGGCTATTTCTGGGATAGTCAGTGCCTCTCTTTGGAGCTCCATTACAACAAAGGTGTCGCCTTCTCGATGCTGGCATTTCTCGGCCCCTATCTGAAGTGGATACAGCTTGTACTGGTCGCTGGGATTTTGGGCTATGTCCTGTACGAGGGCTATCTCAAAAAGTATGCCTTTCCTCTGGGATTGCTCATCGGTGCGGCACTGGGCAATCTCTATGATCGTTTTGTCCACGGAGGTGTTGTCGATTATGTCGCGTGGCATTGTGGTTTTGATTTTGCTGTGTTTAACTACGCGGATGTGATGATCGATCTCGCTGTGGTATGGATACTGCTGGCTGCGTATCTTGAGAGCAGAAAAACTGTCTGATACAATGATGCGCTTTTTACTTCCTTTTTTCTTGACTGCCGATATACTTATGGGGGGAGCCGAAGTGATCAATATGGCGCCCTATGGTGTCGAGACTCAACCCTATATGAAGATCCGTATCCTCGACCAGCGCTCACTCACGTATTCCGATATAGATGGTCATCACTTTTTTGGTGTTTCGGATGCAGCCTATGATGCCAAAAACAAACGTCTCTATCTGGTCACGGATCAAAAGGGAAAACTTTTTGTTTTTCACGCGGTATTTGGCAGCAAAATCGAAACCTTCAAGCCTCTGCATGCGTTTGAGTTGCGGGGCAAAGGCGGCAAAGCATTTCGGCGATGGCGGCGTGACAGCGAAGGAATGACGATAGATGATAAGGGAAAACTGCTGATCTCTTTCGAGGGGCGCGCCAAGATCGGACACTTCGATACCCGGGGTAGAATGTTGAGAGCGTACAGGCTCCCGCCCAAACTACTCAATGTCAAAAATTTTCGCAGCCGCAACAAATCACTGGAGTCTGTCGCCCTGCATCCGGAGTATGGTGTCCTGACAGCATCAGAGTACCCCCTGAAGCGCAACCCAAAGAGAAGCCAGACAATCTATTCGCTCTCAGGCAGAGAGTGGCATTTCAAAGC